>JBEBJW010001088.1:0-3130 GCA_040079715.1 Myxococcota bacterium
CGATCGACCCGACGCGGGCGTCGTACACCCGCTGGCCGAGCACCGCGCACCCGGCGGAGGTCCCGGCGATCGGGGCGCCGCGGGCGATCGCGCGGCGGAGCGCGGCCTCGAGCGAGGTCCCGGCCCACTCGGCGAGGTACGCGGCCTGGTCGCCGCCGCGGAGGAACACCGCGTCCGCTGCGTCGACCGCCGCCGCCGCGCCGGGGTCGTCGGCGTCGGCCGGGGAGGTCGTGTTGACCGTGGTGGCCGACGCGGCCCCGAGCGACACCCAGTACCCGTCGAAGAACGCGAGGTCGGGGTCCCGGGGATCCGAGCTGCCGACGGTCACCACCGCGCCGCCGCCGGACTCGTCGACGAACCGACCGAACAGCCCGTCGTCCTCGGGGCCTCCGCCGTGGAGCATCGCCACCAGGCGCCGGCCGTCCGCGTCGCTGTCGGTGTCGGTGTCCGTGTCGGTGTCCGTGTCGGTGTCGGTGTCGGTGTCGGTGTCGGCGTCGGCGTCGGCGTCGCCCACGGCGTCGCCCTCGTCCCGGGCCACGTCCGTCGCGGGCTCAGACCGGCAGCCGACCCACGCGAACCAGACCATGTCGGCCCCCATGTCGGCCCCCTCCGGGACGAGATACACCGCCGCGTGCGAAGGCTCCACCTCCCGTTGTGGTCGCGGGTCCTGCTCGGGGTGACGGTCGGCGTCGGCCTGGGGGTCGCGTTCGGGCGGGACCCGTGGCTCGGCTCGTTCGGGCCGCAGTGGCTCAGCCAGTTCGGCAACCCGGACCTCGGGATGCTCGGGATGACGGTGATCCGGGCGCTCAAGGCGCTCGCGACGCCGCTCGTGCTGTTCGCGATCCTCGACGCGTTCCTCGCGACCTCGATCTCGGCCCGGAGCGGCCTGCGGCTGCTCGCGGTGTGCCTGGTGAACGTGTCGGTCGCGATGACCCTCGGGCTGTCGATCCTGTCGTTTGCCCACCCGGGCGCCGGGTGGACCGGCCACCTCGAGGCGCTCGGGGCGGCGGTCGGGGCCGCGGCCAAGGCGCCGGCCCAGGTCGAGGCCAGCCTGTCGCCGCTCCAGAACTTCGCGAACTTCGTCCCGGAGAGCCTGGTCGACCCGTTCGCGAAGAACCTGGTGATCTCGGTGGTGCTGTTCGGGATCCTGCTCGGCGCGGCCCTCCGGAGCGTCCGCAACCGCGCCGAAGGCCCCGCGGTCGCTGGGATGGCCACCGTCGAGGGGCTGATCGCGGTCGGCTACGCGGTGTCGAGCACGATGCTGCTGTGGGTCGCCGAGCTGATGCCGTTCGCGGCGGCCGGGATCGTCGCGGACGTCGTCGGCAAGGCCGGGATCGGGGTGTTCTCGGTCCTGTGGCCGTTCTTCGTCACGATCCTCGCGGGGCTGCTGTTGCACGCGCTCGGGTGGTACCCGCTGCTCGCGTGGGCGGTCGGCGGGGTGTCGCCGGCCCGGCTGTTCCGCGGCGGGCTCGACGCGATCGTCACCGCGGTGTCGTGCAACTCGAGCCTCGCGACGATGCCGGTCACCCTCCGGTGCCTTCGCGGGCTCGGGGTGTCGGACAACGCGGCCCGGCTGTCGGCCTGCGTCGGCACGAACTTCAACAACGACGGCATCATGCTGTACGAGGCGATGGCGACGCTGTTCCTGTGCCAGGCGATCGGGATCGACCTGACCGTGTCGCAGCAGCTCACGGTCGTCCTCGCGTCGGTGATGGCGGGGGTCGGGATCGCCGGGATCCCGGAGGCCGGGCTGATCATCCTGCCGCTGGTGCTGTCGGCGGCCGGGGTGTCCGACGCGGCGATCGCCCTCGCGGTCCCGCTGATCGTGCCGGTCGACTGGATCCTCGCCCGGGTCCGGAGCGGGGTGAACGTGACCGCGGACATGGTGGTCGCGATCGTGCTCGATCGCTTCGAGCCGCGCGGACCCGTCGCCGGCCCGGACGCCGCGGCGGGCGGACCGCCGGAGCTGGTCAGCGGCTGACGATCTCCCAGTCCGGGGCGGCGCACAGCGTGCAGTCCGGGGCGTCCACCACCACCGACGCGTCCGGATCGTCCATCAGGCGAGCGCGGAACCAGGCAGTGAGCGGACCGCGGAACGCGCCGCCGTCGCCGATCGGCTCGAAGTGGGTCGCGCCGGCGAGCAGGGCCCAGGTGACCGGGGCGGACGCGCCGTCGAACACCGGCTCCTGGTGGATCGCCGGGATCGCGATCGTGTCGTCGCCGCCGGACACGAGGAACATCGGGGCGTGCTGGAGCCCGATCACGTCGCGGTCGAAGTCGCCGCCGAGCGGGATGTACGTGATGTACGGCTCGACCGGGGCCGAGCAGGTCACCGCCGGGTCCGCCGCCGCCATCAGCGCGCCCGCCCCACCCTGGGAGTGGCCGGAGACGCCGATCCGATCGCCGTCGATCGCCCCCGCGTAGTCCGACGACGGGTCGTCGCCGAGGGCGAGCACCGCGTCGATGCAGGCGAGGATCTCGGTGCCGTCGCCGGCGTTCGGGGTGTCGGCCGCCGCGACCACGAACCCGTGGGACGCGAGGTGCGACAGGAGCCCGGCGTAGATCGGCGGGGACGTCGCGGTCCCGTTGCCCCACCCGATCACCGGGTGCCGCAGCCCGCCGACCCCGCCGCCGAGTGAACCCAGTGTCGCCGGCCGATGGATCGTGCAGCCGGGGACGACGTCGACCACGGTGGCGAACGGGCCGGGATCGTCGAACGACGCGACCGGAGGGAACCCGACCGCGCCGTCGTCGTCGTCGTCGCCGGTGGGCGCGGCGGTGTCGACGGTCGGGTCGCCGGTGGGGTCGGACCCGGTGCCCCCCGGATCCAGGCCAGCATCGAGCCCCGGGTCGAGGTCGTCGGCGGGAGCCGGACCCGAGGCGCAGCCCACGGCGACGAGCGCGATCCACGTCCGCACGGCGACACCCCCAGGGCGCGCAGGGTACCACGCCGGGCGTACCGGGGGCTCCCGCCGACCGCGCGAGCCTTGCCGGTCGCCGACCGCACGATAGCTGGACCTCTCTCGGAGGACGGCCCGATGTGGCGGGTTTCGCTTGCCTGGAGAGTGGCGCCGCTCGCTGTCCTCGTGCCCGTGATCGTCCTGAGTCCCTCCCTGGGGAGGGCTAGGGT
>JBEBJW010001089.1:0-3127 GCA_040079715.1 Myxococcota bacterium
GGCGCCGACAGGCGGGCTCACTCGGACGTCGCCGGGTCCGGAGCGTGCGTGACGGCTACGCGCCGACCCCGGTGGTGCGGACCGACCACCGCCCGTCGGTGGTGGCGAGGATCGGCCCGAGGACCGGCGCGGCGGCGTGCGCCTCGATCACCACCGACCTCGGGACGCCCGCGAGCACCATCCCGCTGCCGGCGAGCCCGTTCGGCGCGAGCTCGATCGGCGTGTGGACGAGATCGATCGCCACGAACGGCACGCCGGTCGCGCGGACGGCGTCGACGAGCGCGGTCGGACGGGACCACCGCTTGATCGGGTACCACGCGGCGACGGCGGCGCCGGCCTTCGCGAGGGTCGCGACCAGGGCGGCGGTCCGCGCCCAGTCCTCGCGGTCGACGAACGGCGGATCGATCAGCGCCACCCGCTGGCCGCCGGTGGTCGCGGTGGTGGCGGGGTGGGTCCACCCGTCGCCGGTGAGCACCTGGGCCCGCGGCTCGGTCCCGAGCGCCTGGCGGAGCGCCCGGGCCGCGTCGTCGTCGGCCTCGATCGCCACCAGCCGATCGTTGCGCCCGAGCGCGCGGACGGTCAGCGCCGGTGAGCCCGGGTACCGCTCGCCTCGCGGGACCCGCGCCAGGTACCGGTCGACCGCGCCGGAGCCGGTCGAGCTGTCGGCCGGGACCGCGTCCCACAGCTTGCCGATCCCGCCGAGCCACTCCCCGCCGCCCTTCGACAGCGGGTAGGCGCCGCGTCCGGCGTGGGTGTCGACCACGGTGATCACCTCGCGCTTGAACGCGGCGAGGACCGCGAGCCACACGACGTGCTTCCACACGTCGCCGGCGTTTCCGGCGTGGAACCGATGATCGTAGTCGCTCATGCGCTCCTCTGGGTCGCGGCGCCGTCCAGCGACAGGCCGAGCGCCCACGCGAGGAACGCCCACAGGTCTGCCCGCTCGTCGATCAGCTTGGTCAGCGGTTTGCTCGCCCCGTGCCCCGCCCGCCGCTCGATCCGGAGCAGGATCGGCGCCTCGCCGCGCTGCGCGTGCTGGAGCGCCGCAGCGAACTTGTAGCTGTGGGCCGGGACCACCCGATCGTCGTGGTCCGCCGTCAGGATCAGGGTCGGCGGGTAGTCCGCCGAACGGCAGTTGTGGACCGGCGAGTACCGGAGCAGGACCTCGAACGGGGCCGCGTCGTCGGCGCTGCCGAACTCCTCCGTCCACGACCACCCGATGGTGAACTTGTGGTACCGGAGCATGTCGAGCACCCCGACCGCCGGGACCGCCGCCCCGAACAGCTCCGGGCGCTGGACCAGCACCGCGCCGACGAGCAGCCCGCCGTTGCTGTGCCCGTGGATCGCGAGCTTCGGCCGCGAGGTCACCCCGGTCGCGATCAGGTGCTCCGCCACCGCGACGAAGTCGTCGAACACGTCCTGCTTGCGGTCGCCGGTCCCGGACAGGTGCCAGGCGCGCCCGTACTCGCCGCCGCCCCGGAGGTTCGCCACGACGTACACCCCGCCCGCCTCGAGCCACGGGATCAGGCTGGTCTCGAACGCCGGGGTGAGCGGGATCGCGAACCCGCCGTAGCCGTACAGCAGGGTCGGTCGGCTCCCGTCGCGGACCAGCTCGCCCGCGTAGCTCACGAACGCGGGGACCCGCGTCCCGTCCGGCCGATCGACGAACACCTGCTCGGTGTGGAGCCGAGCGGTGTCGAACGGGACGCTCGGCGCGTACCACGGGGCCACCCCCGCGGTCGGGAGCGCCACCCGGTACACGGTCGAGGGGGAGGTGAACGAGGTGAACCGGAAGAACGCCTCGTCGTGGTCCGGCTCCCCGTCGAACCCGTCGACGGTGCCGAGGCCGGGCAGCGGCAGGTCCCCGAGGGGCGCGCCGTCCAGCGCGTGGACCGCCACCCGGGTCCGCGCGTGGTGCAGGTACAGCGCGAACAGCCGATCCCCGACCCGGTGGGCCGCGACCAGCGCGTCGGCCGTCTCCGGGACCCGCTCGTCCCACCGGCGCGGATCGTCGGCGTCGACCGCGATCAGCCGGAACCGCGCGGCGCCGATCCCGTCCGCCCGCCCGAACGGCGCGTCGGTCCGGATGACCACCCGCCGCCCGATCACCGCCACCACCTCGTGGACCGCCTCGACCGGGCACAGCTCGCGGAACGGGCCCTCGACCCGATCCGCGACGAACACCCCGGTCCGCCCGGAGGCCCCGCTGTCGGCCATCGCGACGATCAGCGCGGACCCGTCGGTCGGATCGACGAACACCTGCGCGCCGACGACCTGGTCGGGGTGGTCCGGGCGAGCGAACACCACGACGTCGTCGGCCTGAGCCGTCCCGAGCCGGTGGACCATCACCCGGTGATCCCGGTTCTCCGCCGCGCCCCCCTCGGGGTGGCTGCCCGATCGGCCCGCCTCGGCGGAATCCGGGGACCCAGCCCCGAGCGGTGGAGCGGGAAACCGCGCGTACAGGAACCCCGAGCTGTCCGGCAGGAACGATGGGACCGAGAACTTCACCCACCGGACCACGTCGGGCAGGTCGACGCCGGTGCGCAGGTCGCGGACCCGGATCGTGTGCCAGTCGGTGCCGCCGTCGGTGGTGGCGTACGCGAGCCACCGGCCGTCCGGGCTGACCCTCCACGAGGCGAGCCCGACGCTGCCGTCGGTCGACCAGGTGTTCGGATCGAGCACCACCCGCCCGGCGGTCGGATCGGCGGTGTCGCTCGCCACCAGCACCGCGTGCGGCGCCAGGCCGTCGTTCCGGGTCCACAGGTACCCGCCCGCGGTCCGGACCGGCACCCCGAGGCGCGCGTAGCCGAACAGCGCGCGCAGGCGCTCCCGGAACCGCTCCCGGGTCGGGAGGGCGCCGAGGAACGCGGTGGTCGCTGCGTCCTGCCCGTCGATCCACGCGGCGACCCCGGCCCCATCAGGTTGCTCGAGCCACCGGTACGGATCCGGCACGTCGACGCCGTGGAGCCGGTCCACCACCGGATCGCGGCGGGCCGGGGTCGGGCGGCGTGTTGATCGTGACGGTGACCGTGGCTGTCTCGTTGGGACAAGGTGCTGTGCCGGTAACGGTGTAGGTGTAGACACCCGCGCTCATGGTCGCGGGGTTGATCATGCCACCGACCACAGG
>JBEBJW010001090.1:0-3125 GCA_040079715.1 Myxococcota bacterium
CTTCCGGACGCAGGTCGCGAGCGCCGTCCGGGCCCGGGACTGGAGCGGGGCCGGCAGCGACGGCGCGACCTCGCCGAGCATCAGCGACGCGAGGTGCGTGTCGACCAGCGCCCCGAGCTTGTACTGGATCTGGGTGCCCTCCGGGGTGTTCAGTCGGGGGCCCTCCGGGGCGGTCTCGACCGCGCGGAGCACCCACTCGACCCCGCGCCGCACCTCGACCGGGTGGGCGCCCTCGCGGTGGAGCGCCAGGACCGCGAACGCCGTCGTCGCGGCGTCGGACGCGGACTCGGCCCCGGACGTCCCGAAGCTCCCGCTGGCCCACCCGCCGTCGGACTTCTGGTGGGCGAGCAGCCACCCGACCGCCTTGGTCCGCGCGCCCCGCGCCTCCGCCGACAGGGTCGACCGGGCCGGGGTCCGCGCGGTCGGGGTCGCCGGCGTCGTCATCGCCGTCGCCTCCGCCCCGAAGTCGGTCAGCACCGCCGACGGCTGCTCCGCGTTCGCGGCCAACGCCGCCAGCCACACCACGATCGTCGTCCGCATCGGGCCTCCCGTTGTTCCGAACCTGCCGTTCGACCTGCGAACGACCCGCGGGTCCGACTGCTTACAGGCGGTTACGAGCGCCCGATGACGCCTGCCGTCCGCGCCCGGGTCCGCGCCGCGCTGCTCGCCGCGGTGATCGCGGTCCACGCCGTCGCCGCCGCCCCCCTCCCGCACACCGTCACCCGGGCCGATCTGCGGAGCCCGGTCGCCCAGGAGGAGCTCGCCACCTGGGCCGCCCGGCTCGGGATGGCCCCCGAGGCGCTGTCGGAGCGGCTGATCGCGGTCACCGGCGCGATCGGCGGGGCGCACCGCGCGGCCCTCGCCCCGTTCCAGCCGCTGCTCCGGCTCACCGGCACCGGTCAGGGGTGGGCGCTGTTCGCGAACCCGGACATCTACCCGAGCCGGCTGGAGGTGCGGATCCGCCGCGGGACGGACCCCGAGTTCACCCGGCTGTACCAGCGGCTCGACCCGGATCACGCGTGGGCCGACGACCTGCTGCGGTACCGGCGGATCCGCGGGGTGTACGACGCCGCGGGCGACGGCGGAAAGCCCCGCCTCGTGTACCGCCGGTTCGCCGACTGGCTCGGGGCCCGGATCCTGCGCGCCGATCCGTCGGTCACCGAGGTCGAGGTCCGGATGATCCGCACCCACACCACGCTCCGCGGGGTCCCTCCGGATCCGACGCTCGAGGTCCGGCACGCGGTGAAGGTCGGGCGCCCATGATCCGCCGGCTCGCGGGGTGGTGGGTCGCGGTGTGGGACCGGTCGGAGCCCCCGACGGTGCTGGCGACGATCCGGATCGGGATCGCGGTGGTGCTGCTGACGGACTTCGCGACCACCTGGCGGCTCGGGCTGGTCACGTCCTTGCTGACCTCGGCGCGGGCGGGCGGCCTGGCCGCGAACCCGGACGCCCACCCGCCGCTGTGGTTCCGGTGGGTCGGCGACGGGCCGGACGCGGCGAACCTGCTGTTCGGGCTGCTGGTGGCGGCCACGGTCGCGCTCGGGCTCGGGCTGTTCACCCGGACGAGCGCCGTCGCGGTGATGCTGCTCACTGCCCAGTGGAGCCAGATCCTGCCCGAGTCCGACCGGGCGATCGATCTGCTGCTCCGCGACGTGCTCGCGATCCTGGCGTTCTCGTCGGCGGGGGCCACCGCGTCGATCGACGCCCGGTGGACGACCGGCCGGTGGACCGGCGACGGCGCGCCCGCTCCGGCCTGGCCGCGGTACCTGATCGTGCTGCAGATCGTGGTGATGTACTTCACCGCCGGGGTCCAGAAGTACGCGCAGCACTGGTGGCCGTGGGGCGGGTTCACCGCGCTGTACGTGATCCTGAACGATTGGTCGTACGCGCGGACGCCGGGCGGGTGGCTACGAAACCAGCCGTTCTACCTCGGCACCCAACTGTCGACCGCGGTCACGATGCTGTGGCAGTGGACCTACCCGGTCGTGCTGACCCATTACTTCCCCTGGGGAGGGGATGAACGCGCGTCGGATCCGGGACGGTTCCGCCGGTGGTTCGCCCGGTACCGCCTGCACTGGGTGTGGATCGCGATCGGGATGTGGTTCCACGTGGCGATCGCGTCCACGATGGAGCTCGGCATCTTCCCGTGGGGGATGATGGCGGTGTACCCGGCGTTCCTGCACCCGGACGAGCTCCGGGCGGTGGCTACCCGGGTCGGTTCGTTCGTCAGGAATCGAGCGAGAAGTCGACGAACTTCTGCTGGATGACCTGGCGGATCTCCTCGATCAGCTCGTCGCTGGACTCGACGCCTTCCGCGGCGAGCACCTTGCGCGCCCGGCGGGCGAGGCGCTCCGCGACGGTCTCCGCCATCTCGTCGCACTCCTCGGGCTCCGGATCGCGGCCGCGCTCCTCCCGGAACGACTCGGACCACATCGACCCGGCGTCCATGCCCAACTGTTCGAGCTTCGCCCGTAGGGCGGGGTTCAGCTCGGCGAACGTCATCGAGAAGCCTCCGATCCCGGCGACGCAAAGGTATATCGAACGACAGCGCCCGCGTCACCTGTCCCGGTCGCGGTCGCGTACGATTGCGGCGTTCGGGTGCCTGCGTCTCGGCAATCCAGAGCCCCGATCGGTGCTCGGAGCGCGTCACCGGTTGCGTCGATCGTCGAGCACCTCCTGGAGCCGCTCCTGGACGGCGCCGACGAACCGATCGCGGAACCGGAGGTCCACGATCCGGACCCGCGCGGTCCACCGATCCGGGTCGATCGGATCCCAGCCGATCTCGGGCTGTGGCTGAGGCGCGAGCCACGGAGACAGCAGGATCGCCTCCCGCAGCGCCGCCCGCGCGACCATCGGCGACACCCCCGACACCCGGATCGACAGCTCCACCTCCGGGTGGCGCGAGCGGTCGGCCCGGACCGGCGCGCGGAGCAGCCGGCGGTTCGGGACCGACAGGTGATGGCCGCGCGGGTCGACGATCCACGTCGCCCGGGGGCGGAGCGCGTCGACGATCCCCTCGAACCCGTCGCCCTGGACCCAGGTCCCGGCGCGGATCCGGCCCTCCGCGGCGAGGAACGTCCACGCGACCAGGTCCGGCAACACGTCCCGCGCCGACCACCCGACCG
>JBEBJW010001091.1:0-3125 GCA_040079715.1 Myxococcota bacterium
GAGCAGGATCACCGTCATGACGGCCAGGAACACGTACAGGGCGGTGAACAGCGCGAACGGGGCGGCCAACCCGGGCATCGGCGTCACCGCGTCGGCGGTCCGGAGGAACCCGCGGATCACCCACGGCTGGCGGCCGACCTCGGTCGCGGTCCACCCGGCCTCGATCCCGATCATCCCCCACGGCGACGCCGCCACCACCACCAGCAGCAGCCACCGGTCGGTCGGGATCCGCCGGCGCGCGGCCGCGACCGCGCCGAACAGCGCCGCAGTGCCGCCGAGGATCCCCGCCGAGGCCAACATCAGCTGGTACGCGAGGTGGGTGACCGCGACGGGCGGGCGCTCGTCCGGCGGGAACGCCCGGAGCCCGAGGACCTCCCCGTCGAGGTCCCCGGTCGCGACGAACGACAGCAGCCCGGGCAGCTCGAGCCCGTACCGGGTGGTCTCGGCGGCCTCGTCGACCCACCCGCCGACGGTGAACGGCGCGCGCCGGGTGGTGTCCCACAGCCCCTCGAGCGCCGCGAGCTTCACCGGCTGGGTGTGGGCGAGCTGCTCGCCGAGCACGTGGCCGGTCAGCGGTTGGGCGGCGGCCGCGAGCCCGCCGACCGCCAGCGCCAACGCGAGCGCGCGGGTGTGGAACCCGACGTCGCCGCGCCGGCGGAGGAGGTAGTACCCGTGGACCCCGGCGACCGCGAACCCGGTGGCGAGCGGGGCCGCGACCGCCATGTGCAGCACCTGGCCGAACCACGACGGGTTGAACATCGCCGCCACCGGGTCGACGTCGATCACCGCGCCGTCCGGACCGAGGGTGAACCCGGTGGGCGTGTTCATCCACGCGTTCGCGCACACCACGAACGCCGACGACGCGGCGCCCGACACGGTCACCCCGAGGCCCGCGAGCCAGTGGGCCACCGGGCCGATCCGGTCGCGACCGTACAGCCAGATCCCGAGGAAGATCGCCTCGAAGAAGAACGCGAACCCCTCGAGCGAGAACGGCATCCCGATCACCGGGCCGGCGTGGGCCATGAACCCCGGCCACAGCAGCCCGAGCTCGAACGACAGCACCGTGCCGGACACCGCCCCGACCGCGAACAGGATCGCCGTCCCCTTCCCCCACCGGTACGCGAGCTCGATCCACGCGGGGTCACGGCGGACGAGGCCGATGCCCTCGGCGCAGGTCGTCAGCAGCGGCAGCCCGACCCCGAACGTCGCGAACACCATGTGGAACGCGAGGGACATCGCCATCTGCGACCGGGCCGCGAGCAGGTCGTCCATCGAGCGTTCGTACCGCCGTGGCCGCCCGCCGGGGTGCCTCCGTTCGGTGCGGGGGGATCGGTTCGGCCCCATCGGCGCATTTGCCTCCGTACCGACACGTGACCGCCACCGGCGGGGTCGCGCGTTCCAGGTGGAGAGAGGTGCGGGATGGTGCTCGGCTGGTTGTGGCTCGGGTGTGCGGACGATCCGGCGGCGACGGTGACGACCTCGGACACGGGCGGGCCGCCGCCGGTCGGGACCCTCGTCGACGCCGACCGCGACGGGTACGGCGCCACCGTCGACTGCGACGACGACGACCCGGCGATCCACCCCGCCGCGGCCGAGATCCTCGAGGACGGGATCGACCAGGACTGCGACGGGGTCGACGCGATCGGCGACGGGTCGGACGACGAGGACCACGACGGCGCGACCACCGCCACCGACTGCGACGACCTCGATCCGACGGTCCACCCGGGCGCCCCCGAGCTCGCCGGCGACGGGATCGACCAGGACTGCGACGGGGTCGACACCGCGACCCTCGCGTCGCTCGCCCCCGGAGACCTCGTGCTGTCCGAGGTGATGAACGATCCGCTCGCGGCGGCGGACGAGTGGGCGGAGTGGATCGAGCTCCACAACGCGACCGCGACCCCGGTGGATCTCGCCGGCCTCGAGGTCACCGCCGAGGTGGCCGCGCTCGGGTTCACGATCGACCGGTCGGTGCAGGTCGCGGCGGGCGGATACGTGGTCCTCGTGCGCGACGCGGATCCGGTGGTGAACGGCGGGGTGGTCGGCGCGTTCGACTACCGGTCGGACCTGTCGCTCGACAACGACCGGGAGACGCTGACCCTCGCGGTCGGCGAGGTCGTGCTCGACGCGGTCGCGTTCGACGACCAGCAGTGGTTCCCCGACGCCGACGGCGCCGCGATGGCGCTCGACCCGGGTCACCTCGACGGCGGCGCGGACGGGCAGTGGTGGTGCCTCGCGGTCGCGCCGTACGGGGCGGGCGACGCCGGGACCCCGGGCGCCGCGAACGACCCGTGCCCGGACCTCGGCGACGCCGACGCCGACGGGTGGGTCGCCGCGCACGACTGCGACGACACCGACGCCGACGTGCACCCGACCGCGTCCGACGCCGGGTTCGACGGGGTCGACGCGGACTGCGACGGGGCCGACACCGACGTCGCGGACCTCGGGCCCGGAGACCTCGTCGTCACCGAGATCATGAGCAACCCGACCGCGGTGAGCGACGCCGACGGCGAGTGGTTCGAGGTGTACAACGCCACCGACACCTCGATCGACCTGCAGGGCCTGGTGGTCGACGACGGCGCGGTCGACACGTTCACCGTCGACGCGGTGCTGGTGGTGGAGCCGGGCGGGTATCTGGTGTTCGCGGCAGACGCGGACGCGATCGACAACGGCGGGGTGACCACGGTGGCGTACGACTACCCGAGCAGCGCGTTCGAGCTCGACAACAGCGTGGACACCGTGGTCCTGCGCAACGGGGCGGTGATCGACCGGGTCGCGTTCGACGGCGGGGTCGCGTTCCCGGACCCGTCGGGGGCGACGCTGTCGCTCGACGCGGGCCGCGAGACCGCCACCGCCAACGACCAGGGGGCCAACTGGTGCGCGGCGACCCAGCGGATCACCCAAGGCGATCCGCTGTCGGACTTCGGCACGCCCGGGGCGCCGAACGGGAGCTGCCCGTGACCGGAGGCCGGGTCGCCGGGATCGCGTGGGTGATCGGCGCGATCATCGCGGTCGGCTGGTCGGCGGCGCAGCAGTGGGCGCTCCGGTCCGACGGCGTCGGGTACGGGTTCCCGCCGATCGAGTCGGTCGCGGACGCCCCGTAGGGGGATCTCTCCCCTGCCCCAGCC
>JBEBJW010001092.1:0-3124 GCA_040079715.1 Myxococcota bacterium
GGCTACGGGTTCGCGCCCGTGGTGAACGTCGCCGCGCTCGAGACGGGCAAGATCCTGGAGCTGCCGGTCGGCCTCCACGATCTGGTCGATCCGGACGAGATCGTGGTCAAGATGGACCCGCAGCCGTTGATCGAGGAGCGCGAGCTCGCGAACGCGAACCTGCTGGCGGTCCAAGAGGATCAGGCCCGGCAGGCGATGTCCGACGCCCGGCGGTTCGCGGAGGGCGCGGAGAACAGCCTGGTCAACCGGGCGCAGATGTCCGCCCAGCTCCAGGAAGACCAGGCCCTGCTGACCACCCTGAACGAGCGGCTGTCGCTGGAGCGCGACCTGGCGTCGACCGGCGCGTCGAGCAACCAGGCGGTCGAAGAGTGGAAGCGGCAGATCACCGTGGTCGAGGCGCGGCTGTCGGCGGCCCGGCACGCGTTCGGGATCGCCAGCGACGCGGCGAACAGCGCGAAGAGCCGGAACGCGGCGGTGCCCGCGATGAACGAGTGGTCGGTCGTCGCGGCGTCGCGGGCGCTCGAGATGATCGAGGGCCGGATCGCGCGGTTCGACCTGAAGGCGGGGATCCACGGCCAGGTCCAGTGGATCTACCGGCAGCCCGGCGAGGTCGTGCCCGCGGGCGAGCCGATCCTGCAGGTCCGCCAGGTCGGCACCAAGGACGTGGTCGCGTTCATGGCCCCGTCGGAGGTGGCGGGCCTCGAGGCGGGCGAGTCGGCGTCGATCCGGCGGCAGTCGGGCCAGGTGGTGCACGGCAAGCTCGTGTCGGTCGGCAGCGGTCCGCAGCCGATGCCGATCCAGCTGTGGCGGATGCCGTCGTGGCCGGAGTACGGCGTGCCGGTCCGGGTGGTGCTCGACTCGGAGATCGCCCCGGACGAGGCCGTCACCGTCCGGCTGTGACGCCCGCACCCTGCGGTGGGTCGGCCCCGTTCGCGCGGCCGACCCGCGATCAGGGCCGTCGGCGCAGCGCCACCGCGGCCATCGCCACCCACAGCCACCCACCGAACTCGGCCGCGGACCCGACGCCGATCGCGCAGCCGCACGACCGGCCGGTCTGCGGGAACTCGCACGGCACGTCGCTCGAGCCGAGATCGTCGCAGGTGTACTCGGTGAGCGGGATCGTGGCGCCCTCGCCGGTGCTGTACAGGTTGCCGTCCGGACCGTACGCGATCGCCTCCCCCTGGGCCTCCCCCGCGCCGGCGAGCTCGGTCGGCGCGTCGAGCCAGTGCGCGTTCGGCTGGGCCGGGTCCGTCGCCCACTCGTACACCCGGTCGGTCGTCCGGAGGGCGAGCCGCTGCCCGTCGTCGTCCCACGCGCCCCCGGTGACCTCGCGCGACGCCGGCGTCGGCCCGAGGAACTCGACCTTCGCGACCTCCTCGAGCACCACCGGGTCTTCCGGGAACAGCGGGAACCGGTACACGGTCGACAGGCCGTCGTCCGCCTTGGTCACGAGGTGGATCCGGCCGGTGCACGGCTGGACCATCAACGCCTCGGCGTCCTGCGCGCCGTCCGGGTACGATCCGACGTAGCTCGCGATCGTCCGGATCCGGTCGTCGCCCTCGCGCGGCTCGCGGACCACGTACACGGTGATCGAGGGGTGGTCGCCCTCGTTGTCGCCGATGTCGCCGATGTACAGACAGTCGCCCTCGTCCGGACACGGGGCGGCCGCGATGTCCTCCCAGTCGCGGTTCTCGGCGTCCACCACCGTGTGCTCGCCGATCAGCGCGCCGGTCCGGTCGAACGCGACGATCACCGGCTCGTCACCGTGGTCGCCGTGGGTGAAGAACACCCCGTCGCGGGTGCGCGACACCGCGAGGCCGGACGCCTCCTCGACCGAGCTGCCGGAGACCTCGGCCACCAGCTCCGGGCCCGAGTACACACCACACGTGCCGGCGTACGCCGCCGACAGCACACCCGACACGAGCACCACCGCGCCTCCCCGGTCGTCGGACTGGACCGCGACCCGCAGGACGATGCCCGCGGATCGCGGCCCGTGGTTCTAGCCGACGTCGGCGCTCTGCTCGCAGTCGGAGATGTCGAAGTCGGGGTCGTTCACCCGATCGCCGGCGGAGTTGCTGATCATCCCCTGGACGTCCTCACCGAACGCGGCGCAGTCGACCAGGTTGCCGTCGACGTCCTTGACCCCGAACGCGTAGGTCATGACCGGGACGTTGTAGTGGTCCGCGCAGGTGAACACGGTGCTCTGGTCGATCTGCCACCCCTCGACCGAGGCGCCGGTGGACAGCTCCTGCTCGAGCTTGTCGCTCTGGTTGCACGGCTCGTACTCGTACGAGTCGAGATCGTGGGTGTCCGACCACTGCGACGGCCCGTTCTCGGTCTCCTGGGAGAACACCCAGCCGCCGTCGGTCCACCCTTCGGTGTCCGCCTCGAACCGGACGGTGGAGCCGGTGCAGTCCACGCTGACCCGGGTGATGGTGGTGGGGCCCTGGAACCAGTTGCAGGTGCCGCTGTCGGTCCCCGAGTCCTTGGTGCCGAGATCTCCGGTACAAGCCACTGCGCCAGCAGCGACGACCAAATAGCGTCCGAACATCGTGTCTCCTCCGGTTCGAAGTTCCCGTCCCCAGCGGGGGCCACGCGGTCGCGTCCGACGAGTTCGTAAGACGACGGCCCCAGGTGGGGCAAACAAGGTGGGGCAAGTCACGCGGGGCAAGTCACGTGGGGCAAGGTCGCTGGGGCAAAGTCGCGTTCGGGCCAGGCCGCGCCGCCCCCGTGGCCGGGGGACCCGGACGACCCGTTCGGAGGGTAACCCAGGGCTTCCCGCGACGTCCATCACCACCGCTGACAGCAGCGCCCGGCGGGCAGGGGTGCCGACCGGGCGCTCGGGCTGCTCTACGCGGCAGCCTACGATGGTCGGGGCGATGCCCGACCTACCGCCGATGGATCAGGGGCCTTCCATGATCTGGCAGGCGTCCTGGAGGTTCAGGTTGCCGTCCGCCGGGTAGTCGAAGTCCACGTTCGCGGACGCGCCCTGGACCAGCGGCTGAACCCAGGCGGCGTCGCCCTGGTTGCAGCTGCCCGACCCGTTCGCGTCGAAGTACCACGCGATCGCGTAGTCTCCGCCGGCCTGCATCGCGTCGGCGATCGTCACGTCGAACGCGCCGCT
>JBEBJW010001093.1:0-3122 GCA_040079715.1 Myxococcota bacterium
GTACCACGGGCTCAGGCCGCCGGACAGGTTCAGCTCGACCTCCAGCCACCGAACGAGGGTCCCGCCGTAGTACACCCACCCGCCCCGCGACGGGAGCAGCTCGCCGGCGAACCGCTCGACGCCCGAGTACCCGCCGAACGCGGCGTGGGTCCCGTTCCCGAACGACAGGTCGCTGTTCAGCTCCGCGCCGAGGTTCCGCAGCTCGCCGTCGAACTGCCACGCGTACCACACCGACAGCGGCGTGATCGAGATCTGCGGCACGACCTCGCTGTCCGGGTTCAGGTTCACCCCGGCCCAGCTGCCGCCGCCGATCCGGTCCGTCTGGGGGAAGTACCCGTTCTCGGCCCGGAACGACGGGCCGACCGCGTTGGCCCACGTCCCGAAGTACGGGTGGGCGTCGGAGTACTCGATCCGCGCGCTGCCCGCGGGCGCGATCCCGACCGTCCCGTCGCCGAACGTGGTGTACGACCCCGCCGCCGACGCCGTCGCGGTGGTGGTGTCCGACAGCCGGATCCGGGTGTCGACCGCGGCCAGCCGGTTCGCGAGCGGGGTCCCGAGGATCGACCGGTCCGACAGCAGCAGGCCGACCTGGCCGTCCTCGCCGAGGTCCCCCCGCGCCCGGACGATCGCGACGCTCGCGTCGTGCCCGCGCAGCTCGTCCTCGGTCCACCCGCCCTGCTCGGCGATGCTCGGCCCGGGAGCGGAGTCGACCGCCACCAGCGACGCCACGGTGCCGCCCGGCGGCTCGAGGGTCGTCCGGAGGCCGCCGTACGGCGCCTGGACCGTGCGGGTGTACACGAGCTCGCCGAGCGGGTGGTCGAACCACTCCTGGCCGTCGAGGAAGAACGGTCGCTTCTCCTCGAAGTACAGCGCGTCCCGCCGGTTGACCCCGATCTGGGCCGCGTCGGACTCGACCTGCGAGAAGTCCGGGTTGAACGTCCCGAGCAGCGCCGCCGACGGGCTCGGGCGGTACCGGACGGTCAGCCCCGGCGACACGCCGTACGCGCCGATCAGCGGCTTCACCGGCCCACGGTCGGTCCAGCCGAACGTGACCTCCGGCAGCAGATCGAGGCCCGGGTCCTTCGGGACGATCCCGGGGCCGGTGACGATCGCCTCCTGGAGCAGCAGCCCCTGGACGTCCGGGTTCAGCGCCGGCCACGACGACTTCTCGCCGAGCCGGGCGATGTGGCGGAACACCAGCAACCCGACCTGGTGGATGTCGCGCGGGTGCGGGATCGAGCGCCACGGGATCGCGAGCTCGGCCTCCCACCCCTGGTCCGTTCGGCGCGCCGACGCGCTCCACACGCCGTCCCAGCTCTCGCTCTCGCCCGCGGCAGACGTCACCGTGCCGTCGTGCAGGACCCCGGCCGCGTTGACCAGGAACAGGTAGGCCCGCTGCGACTCTCCGGTCGGATCGAGGTACATCGCGAAGAAGTCGTCGGACCACCGGGTGTCGCGCCGGCCGATCGCGCCGCGGACCTTGTCCGGCTCGGGGTCGGTCAGCCGGGCGGACACGTACAGCGCGCGGGCGTCGGCGAGCACCCGGACCTCGGTCGGGCCGGTCGGGGCGGTGTCCGGCGTCGGGTGGAACTGGACGAACGGCCCGGGGACGAGCGCTGCGCCGGCCCACGCGGGCTCGTCGCCGCGGCCGTCGACGCGGATCTCGGCTTGTTCGACGTACGGGATGGTCAGATCGACGGGGACGGGCATCGCGGGCGGACCTCGGGCAGGCCGTGCGGGACGGCGGAGCGGGACGGCGGTGGGCGCCGGGACGACGCAGGACGGCGCTGGTGGAACGGTCGGCGGTGAGACGTGTGACCGCGGTCAGCCGCCGCGGTTCACCCGGATCGCGCCGGTGAACGTCTCGAGCTCGATCCGGGCGTCGCCGGCGCCGAGGGTGGTCGAGCCGTCCTTCGGGGCGTTGCCGGTGCCCGCTGGGGAGAGCGCCGTGTCGACCCCGCCCGAGAACGTCGACCAGGTCACGACCGCGCTCGTGTCCGCCGGGATCGTCACCCGGAGCTCGCCGGTGTGGGACTCGAGCGACCACGCGCCGTTGTGGGGGAGGGCGCCGAGGACCGCGATCGCGCCGCTCATCGTCTCGGCGTCGAGCGACTCCAGCGGGCCGCCGGCCGACACGTCGATCGAGCCGCTGACCGACTCCGCCTCGACCCGCCCGGAAACGCCGGACAGCCGGATCGCGCCGCTGACGGTCGCGACCTCGGCGGCGGGGGTGCGGCCGGTGACGGTGACCGAGCCCGAGATCGAGCTGGCGTCGATCCCGGCGGGGTTCCCCCCGATCGCGATCGCCCCGGAGGTGGACTCGAGGTCGAGCCGCCCGGCGAGCCCCTCGACCGCGAGGTTCGCGGAGACCACCTCGGCGTGGAGCGAGGCGGCGATCGGCGTCTCGACGATCAGGTCGGCGCAGTCGTGGTTCCGACGGGAGTCGACCGCGATCGACACCTGGCCGGGGGTGGACGACACGTGCAGCGCCTCGGGATCGTCGACCGTGCCGGTGACGCGGACCGTGGCCCGATCGGCGCCGCGGACCCGGAGCGAGCCGCACACGAGCTCGACGCTGACCGCGAGGACCGGACCGCACGGCTGCTCCGTGTCGACGGCGCTGGCTGCGTGGGCGGTGGTGAGGAACCAGGGCCACATCGGGGTCTCCTACGCGCGGGGGAGCCGCAGCACCTGCTGCAGCACCCGGATCTTCTGGTTGTATGCGGTCAGCAGCACGCCTTCGAGCTGCTGGTCACCCGGATCGGCCTCGAGGGCAGCTCGGGTGTCGGCGATCGCCTGATCGATGATCGCGAGGTTCTGGTCGACGATCGCCAGGGTCTCGGGGTCGAGCTCGCCCCGCCGGGCGTCGAGCGCTCCCCGGAGCTCGGCGGTGGCGTCGCGGACGTCGGTCTCCCACTGCTCGGCGGGCGTCGCGGTGGCGACGGGCGTCGTCGGCGCGTCCGGGGTCGCCGAGGGGGCGCGGGACATCCACGCCGCGGTCCCGGCCGACGAGCCGACCGCGAGCAGCACGGCCGCCGCGGCCGCCCAGGTCCACGGGACGGTCCCGGTCCAGCCGCCGGTCGCGCGGGTCGAGGCAGGGCTCGTGCCCCCGCCGACAGAGC
>JBEBJW010001094.1:0-3120 GCA_040079715.1 Myxococcota bacterium
GGTGCACCCCGTGCCACGCGTACACGTCGGACCACCGGTCGAAGTCGACCCCGTTCGGGGCGCCGTTCCGCGCGGCGCCGGTGATCGCGGACGCGTGGCACGGGGTGCACCAGGTGGCGACGTACCCCTCGGCGAAGTCGTGCCAGCCCGGCGCGTCGTCACAGGCGGACGGTCCGTCGTCGCCGCCGTCGTCGGTCCGTCCGGCGCACCCGACCAGCCCGACCAGCCCGACCAGCGCGACCACCGGCCACCCGGCCGCCCCGGACCCGCGCCGAGCGGTCGAGCGGAGATGGCGGCCGCGGGGCATCAATACAGCATCATCCGCGGGTCCTGGAGCAGCGCGGTCAGCACCAGCTTCCAGCCCGCCGCCGGAGCGCCCCCGGCGCCGAGCTCGAACAGGGCGAGGTCCGCGTCGACCTCCGGCCCGTCCGGGTCCACCTGCTCGGCCAGGAGCCGGTCGTGGAGCCACGCGAGCTGGGCCCGCACCGCGCCCTCGTCGGTCGTGTCGCCCTCGACCTCGCGCAGCAGCCGGCGATCGGCGGCCGGCACGGCGAGGTCCCGGTCGACCACGAACCCGGCGGCGTTCTCGGCGAGCTTCTGGAACACCAGCGTCTTGGTCGGCGTGGTGGTGTGGGTCGGGCGGAGGATCACCTTGCCGTCGACCCCTCCGGCCATCGCCCGGAACCCGAACACGTCGCTGTCCGACAGGTCGACGTCCCCCCAGCACTGGGTGCCGAACCGCTGGACGTCCGGGTTCGCGGGGTCGTCGCACCCGGCCGGGTCCGCGAGCGAGAACCACCGGAACCCGGTGAGGTCCTCGATCGTCCGCGCGTACTGCTCGGGGCGGACCGCCAGCAGCCCGCCGATCGCGCCGTCGCCGTCCCGCCGGGTGAACCCGTCGTCGGTGACGATCGCCCGGACCAGCGCCTTCGCGTCGAACCCGGACCCCTCGAGCACCCGCTGGAGCGCGGCGGCGGTCGGGAACGGGACCGCGTCCGGCTCGACCTCGGCGAGGTACCCGTAGAACTGGCGGGCCATGCACTGCGAGAACCGCGGGTCGTCGGCGATCGCCCGGCCGAGGTCGGCGAGGTCCCCGAGCGGGCGGCCGTAGTAGCTCGGCGCGCGCAGGTCCCAGTCGACCCACGCGTCCTCGTCCGCCGGGTTGTATTGCCGGATCGGGTAGCAGTAGTCCTCGGGCAGGTAGCTCGTGCCGAACTCGGGCACGGTCTCCGACCAGTCGAACTCGCACCCGTGGGTGATGCTGTCGGCGACGTAGTTCCGGTGGACCAGCTTCTTGAACCCCCAGAAGTAGCCGGCGAGCGGATCGAGCGACTGGTGGCAGCTCACGCAGCCCGGGTTCTCGACCACCGCGGCGGCGACCTCGAACTCGTCGGCGATGTCGACCCCGCCGGCGACCACGATGTCGCGCGCGTCGAACGGCTCGCACAGCAGCCGCCCGGCGACGAGGTTCGCCCGGCCCCGGTTGAAGTTGCTGCCGTCCGACTCCCACCGGCGCCAGAGCTGAGCGCTCGACAGCAGGCCCGCCCGCGGGCGCTCGTCCGGCCAGGCCGACAGCTGCCACCCGCCGACCTCCGCGTCGTACGGCACGCCGTAGATCGCGGCGGTGACGTCGTCGGTCAGCATGTAGTCTGCGGTGAGCAGCTCGGTCAGCGGTCGATCGTTCGTGATCACGTACTCGACGAGGCGCAGCGGCTCCTCGACCGTGCCCTGGTACAGGTCGTCGAGGTCGCGGTCGGCGAGCGGCCCGAGCGCGGGGAGCTGGTTGAACGTGTCGTTCCGGAGCAGCAGGACCTCGGCCCACAGGTCGCGGACGGTCGCCCCGAACTCCGGCGCGGCGAGGAACGCGTCGATCAGCCCCGGCAGCGCCGCGGGATCCGCGCGGACCGCGTCGAGCTCCTCGACCGTCGGGCGGGTGCCCCGGATCGCGACCGACGCGCGCACCAGGTGCGCCACCGGGTCCAGCCGGTCGACGATCGCGGGCGGCGGGGGAGGAGGTGCGTCGCCCGCGCACCCGCCGAGCAGCGGGAGCCATCCCATCGTCGCAGTCTAACACCGCGGATCCGGCGGGCGCGCGGCCGTGGTACCGGAGGAGATGATGTTCGTCGCGTGGCTCGGGTGCTCGGGGGGACCGTCCGACGGGGAGACCGGGCCGGAAACGCCGTCGGAGACGGGGTCGGCGCCGGATCCGCGGGTCGCGGTCGGGGAGCCGTGGGTGTGCGCCGATCCGGGCGCGCGGGACGGCGGGCCGTTCGACCGGGTGGTGCTGGGTGCGGACTGGCCCCGGACCGGCGATCCGGTCGAGGGCGGGCGCGGGGTGTCGATCGCGGACCTCGACGGCGACGGGCACCTCGACCTGTTCGTGCCCCAGACCGGGAGCGCGTCGCGGTTCCTGTTCGGCGACGGCGCGGGCGGGTTCGCGGACCGGTCGGACCAGGCGCTGGCGGGCGGGCTGCGGGACGCGTTCGGGGCGTCGACCGCGGACGTCGACGGCGACGGGGACGCCGACCTGTTCGTGTACCGGGTCACGAGCCCGCCGGTGATCGCGCGGAACGGCGGCGACGGCACGTTCACCGCCGAGGCCCACCCGGAGTGGGACCCGACGACCCCGGGCTGCGGCGGCTCCGGCTCGTGGGGGGACCTCGATCTGGACGGGGACCTCGACCTGTTCTACGGCCGCCTCGGCAAGTACCGCGACGCGCTCGCGATGCTCGAGCCGTGCCGGCACACCCTGGCGCTGAACGACGGCGCCGGCGGGTTCGTCGACGCGTCCGACCGGCTGCCGGAGGACATCATGGGGATCCGGGTGATGGCGTCCGGGTGGTACGACGTCGACGACGACCCGTTCCCCGAGCTGTACCTGGTGGTGGATCTGCCGCAGGTGCTCGACGGCAACCGGCTGGTCGACAACGACGGCGGCGTGTTCAGCACCCGGTCGGGCACTGGCCTCGAGGTCGACCTCGCCGGGATGGGGCTCGGGGCGGGGGACCTGAACGACGACGGCGTGGTGGACTTCGTGGTCCCCGGGATCGACCAGGTCGCGGTGCTCGCGTCGTCGGCCGCGGCGGGGGTGTGGGTCGACGCGGCGGCGGCGTGGGGGAT
>JBEBJW010001095.1:0-3118 GCA_040079715.1 Myxococcota bacterium
GGTACACCGGCGGGGGAGGGCGGCCGCTGGTGTCGTTCGGCGGCGCGGACGACGTGCTCGCGGTCGAGCTCCTCGACCTCGGCGCGGGCGTCGTCGTGGCGATGGCGGACCCGGTGTACCTGTGGAACGGCTCGTTCGTGCACCCGGACAACGAGCGGTTCGTCGGCGACCTCGTGTTCGTCGGGCAGTCGGTCGAGGGGTGGGCGCTGTCGGTCCCGCCGACGGTCCAGCTCGCGACGTGGGGCTCGGTCGCGAGCTCGTCCGACGGGGGCGCCGCGTCGAACCCGCTGTCGTCGCTCGCCCGGGCCGGCCTGTTGCCGTTCGTGCTCCAGGCGCTGGTCTGCTGGACCCTGGTCGGGCTGTGGCGCGGCTGGCCGTTCGCCCCCCTGCGCGACCCGCCGGATCCCGGCCGACGCTCGTTCGTCGAGCACGTCACCGCGCTCGGCACCCGGTACTGGCGGATCGGCGCGGCCGAGCACGCCGGACGGGCCTACGCGTCGCTGTGGGTGGCCCGGCTCGGGTCCGAGGGACTACAGTTGGCCGCCGGTCGGGCGGGGTACACCCCGGACCGCGCCCGCGCGTGGGCGGCGGAGATCGAGGGCGTGGCGAGCGGCGCCCCCGTCGATCCCGAGCGCCTCGCCAAACGGATGGAGGAGCTGTGGATCGTGACGAGCGGCAGCCGATGATTCCGGCCACCGAGGCTGAGATCGGCGAGTTCTCCGCCGTGTTCGGGGCGGCCGAGCGAGAGGTCGGGCGGGTGCTGCTCGGGCAGGAAGACGCGGTGCGGGCTGCGTTGGTCGCGCTGTTCGCCGGCGGCCACGTGCTGCTCGAGGGACCGCCCGGGATCGGCAAGACGCTGCTCGCCCGATCGCTCGCGAAGGTGCTCGGCGTCTCGTTCAAGCGGATCCAGTTCACCCCGGACCTGATGCCGTCCGACGTGACCGGCGGCAACGTGTTCTCCCAGGCCGAAGACGACTTCGTGTTCCGCCCGGGCCCGGTGTTCGCCCAGGTGCTGCTGTCGGACGAGATCAACCGCGCCCCCGCGAAGACCCAGGCCGCGCTGCTCGAGGCGATGAGCGACCGGCAGGTCACGATCGACGGCGTGACCCGGATGCTGCCGGATCCGTTCTTCACGATCGCGACCCAGAACCCGATCGAGTCCGAAGGCACGTACCCGCTGCCGGAAGCCCAGCTCGACCGGTTCCTGATGAAGGTGCTGATCGACCACCCCCCGAAGGCGGTGGAGATCACGCTGCTCCAGCAGTACCTCGCCGGGTTCGACCCCGCGGTCCTCGACGCCGCCGGCCTCCGGACCGTGGTGGACGACGTGCGGATCGCCCACCTGAAGACGATCGCCCGGCGGGTGCGGGTCGACGCGGGCCTGCTGGACTACATCGCCACGATCGTCGGCAGGACCCGCCAGGATCCGGCGGTCGAGCTCGGCGCCTCGCCGCGGGCGTCGATCGCGCTGCTGCTGTGCTCGCAGGTCGTCGCGGCGGCCGAGGGGCGGACCTATGTGGTCCCGGACGACGTGAAGGAGCTGGCGGCGCCGATCCTGCGCCACCGGTTCCTGCTGCAGCCCGACGCCGAGCTGGAGGGCGCCCGCGCGGACGACGTGGTGAAGCGGATCCTGGCCGATGTCCCCGTTCCCGGCGGCGAGGCCGCGGGGTGAGCGCACCGGCGACCGAGACGACCGGGCGCGAGCGGCGGCCGGCCCTGTGGGTCCGGTGGTTCGGCGTACCCACGGGCGCGCTGGTCGCGTGGTCGGTCGCGCCGCTGGCCCTGTCGCTCGGGGTGATCGCGTCGCGGGCGGTGCTGATCCCGGTGGTGGCGATCGATGTCGTGCTGGTGCTGGTCGCGCTGGCGGACCTCGCGACGATCGCGCGCGGGATCGCCGCCAGCCGCGTGTTCGCACCGGTCCAGGCGGTCGGTCGGGCGTTCGACGTGGTCGTGCGGGTCCGGAACGTCGGCCGCCGCCAGCTCCGGGCGCGGTTCACCGACGACCCACCCGGCGAGGCGGACGGGCTGCCCGCGGAGGCGACCCTCGCGCCGGGCGAGGCGTTCGACGCGACCTATCGGCTGGTGGTCCGGCGACGCGGGCAGCACCCGTTCGGCGACCTGACCGTGCGCCTGCGGTCCGTGCTCGGCCTGTGGGAGCGCCAGCTCCGGTTCGAGGTGCCGGGATCGGTCCGGATGTATCCGGACTTCGCGCAGCTCCGCGAGACGGGGCTCCGCGGGCGGCTGTCCGAGGTCCGCGCTCCGGTCCGGGCCCGGCGTCGTCCGGGCGGGGAGAACGAGTTCCAGCGCCTCCGGCCGTACGTCGCCGGCGATCCGTACCGGCACATCGACTGGAAGGCCACCGCCCGCAAGCGCGACTTCGTCAGCCGGGAGTATGGCCAGGAGTCGAATCAGAACCTCATCTTCTTGCTGGACGCCGGCCGGATGATGAGCGCGCGGTCGGGCTCGCTCACCGCGTTCGACCACGCGCTGAACGCCGCGGTGCTGCTCGGTCAGGTCGCGCTCAACCACGGAGACCGCGTGGGGTTGCTGGCGTTCGATCGGGAGATCCGCGCCTGGCTCCCCCCGAGGGGCGGCGCGCGATCGTCGAACCGGCTGATCCGCGCGACGTACGACCTCGAGCCGACCCTGCACGAGCCGGACTACGCCCTCGCGTTCCGGCACCTCACCCAACACGTCAAGCGCCGGAGCCTCGTCGTGGTGCTGACCGCGGTGGTCGACGAGGTCAACGGCGATCTGGCACAGGCGCTGATCCGCGCCCTCGGGTCCCGCCACCTGGCCGTGTCGACCTGGATCCGCGACGTGGACGTCGACGCGCTGGTCACCGGGGCCGCGGCCGACGATCGGGCGAGGTACGTCCGCGCTGCCGCGGCGGAGTTCGTCGGCTGGCGGGAGGCGGCCCTCGCCTCGTTGCGCCAGCGGGGCGCGTTGGTGCTCGATGTCCCCCCGAGCGGGCTGACCACCGGCTTGCTCCATCGTTACCTGGAGATCAAGGCCCGTCGATTGCTGTAGCCGTTGCGTCGCCGACGATAAGTCGTCAAGATGACGAGCGCGCAGTGACGTCTCTCCCGCTGGGAGGGCCAAGGGTGGGCTGATCAGG
>JBEBJW010001096.1:0-3112 GCA_040079715.1 Myxococcota bacterium
ACCCCGACCTCCTGCTGCCGCCCCACCCGTCACTTCCCGTCGTCGTCGCGCGGCCCGGCGGGCGCCAACGGCTTGAGGTGGATCGAGATCTCGAGCGAGTGGCTGGTGGCGAGCTTCAGCAGGTCTTCCTTGAGCTTCAGCTCCTTCAGGTACGACCGGAACTCCCGCGCCATCATCCGGACCGCCTCGGTCTTCGCCTTGTCGGAGGTGGACAGCACCGCGGACAGCAGGACCTTCGTGTCCTCCGCGATCTCCTTGCGGTCCATCAGCCGCCGCGCGAACTTCAGCATCCGGCTGCGGTTCGACTCGCCGGCGCCGGCCGTCTCGTCCTCGAGCACCGGCCCGGGTTCGGACCCCTCCGACGGCTCCGCCGGATCGTCCGCGCTGTTCTCCGGCTCGTCGTCCCTGGTGGCCATCGCGCGCTCCGGATCGTCAGATAACGCGGTCGGGCCGAGCGGTTAGCCTGCGGTCGTGAAGCTGCTCGACCCCCTCGCCCGCCTCGGCCGGTTCGGTCGGTTCGCCGGTCGGGTGGTGATCCGGATGATCACGCCGCCGTGGGAGCTCGACGCGATCGCGAACCACCTGTGGTCGGTGTTCGTGCGGTGCCTGCTGCCGGTGCTGGCGACCACCGTGCCGCTCGGGATGGTGATGGCGCTCCAGGGGCTGGCGATCTTCGATCGGTACGGCGCGCAGGGGATGCTGTCGCCGCTGATCTCGGTCGCCACGCTGCGCGAGCTGTCGCCGGTGCTCGCGAGCGTGCTGGTCGCGGCCCAGGCCGGCAGCTCGTTCGCCGCCGAGCTCGGGGCGATGCGGATCCGGGAGGAGCTCGACGCCACGTCGGTGATGGCGGTCGACCCGATCCGGGTCCACGTCGTGCCGCGGATGGTCGCGCTGATCGTCGCGTGCCCGCTGCTGAACCTCGTCGGATCGGTCGGTGGCATCTGCGGCGGGTGGATCACGGCGGTGGCGGTCAACGGCGAGTCGAACGGGGCGTACTGGGGCAACCTGTGGGACCTCACGCACCCGATGGACCTGTGGGGAGGGTTCGTCAAGACGTTCGTGTTCGGGTGGATCATCGGGCTCGTCGCGTGCTTCCACGGGTACCACGCCGAAGGCGGCGCCCCCGGCGTCGGGCGGGCGGTCAACGACACGGTCGTGATCGCGTGCACCGCGTTCGTGGTGGCGAACTACTTCCTGACGTCCGCGCTGTTCGGCGCGAGCGGCTCGTAGGATGATCGTCCGGTTCGCCCGGTTCGTCGGCGGCGTTGTCCGCGGTACGTTGACCAACCGGCTGCCGGTCGAGGCCGCGATCGACCAGGCGTACGCGATCGGCGTGCGCAGCCTGCCGATCCTGCTCGTGATCAGCACGTTCGTCGGCACGAACCTCACGGTCCAGGGCTACTCCGCGTTCCGGGACCTCGGCGGCGAATCGCTCGTCGGGATGTTCGTCGCGCTCGCCGGGGTCCGCGAGATGGCTCCGATCATGGTCGCCAGCATGGTGGCGGCCAAGGCGGGGACCGAGATGGCGTCGCAGATCGCGGTGATGCGCACCCAGGAGCAGATCGACGCGCTCGAGGTGATGGCGATCGACCCGTATTGGTACCTCGTGACGCCGCGGCTGCTCGGGATCGTGCTCGTGCTGCCCGCGCTGACGATGGCGAGCATCTTCACCCTGATGGTGGCCGCGGTGATCGTCGGGCGGCTCCAGCTCGGCCTCGACGCCCACGAGTTCGTGGCCCGCGCCGCCGACACCA
Source organism: Myxococcota bacterium (assembly GCA_040079715.1). Taxonomy (GTDB): domain Bacteria; phylum Myxococcota_A; class UBA796; order UBA796; genus JACKER01. The sequence goes on from JBEBJW010001096.1 coordinate 1,755, forward strand.
CCGAGCTCGTCCACCTCGGGTACTGCACGATCAAGGCGGTGTGGTTCGGGGTGGTGATCTGCCTCGTCAGCTGCTACTGCGGGTTCGTCAGCCGGCCGGGGCCGTCGGGCGTCGGGACCGCGACCAACGCGGCGGTCGTCACCTCGGCCGTCGGGTGCGCGATCCTGAACTACGTTCTGTCGAGCTGGATGTTCGGGACATGACCCTGCCCCCCGACGTCGCGATCCGGATCGTGGGGCTGAAGAAGTCGTTCGGACCGGTCCGGGTGCTCGACGGGATCACCCTCGACCTCCGTCGCGGCCGGACGACGTCGATCATCGGGCCGTCCGGCTGCGGGAAGAGCGTGCTGCTCAAGCACGTGGTCGGGCTGCTCCGCCCGGACGCTGGGCAGGTGTGGGTCGGCGACGTCGACATGGCGGTCGCGACCGAGGCGCAGAAGCACGAGGTCCGCAAGCGGTTCGGGATGCTGTTCCAGGGCGGCGCGCTGTTCGAGGACCTGTCGGCCGGCGAGAACGTGGCGTTCCCACTGAAGTACCACACCCGGCTGTCTGCGGCGGACCGACGCAAGCGGGCGACGGACACGCTGGCGTTGGTGGATCTGCCGGACCTGTACGATCGACCGACCCCTGCCCTGTCCGGAGGCCAACGGAAGCGGGTGGCGCTCGCCCGGGCGATCGTCCTCGAGCCCGAGGTGGTGCTGTTCGACGAGCCGAACAGCGGGCTCGATCCCGTCACGTCCGGCACGATCGACGAGCTGATCCTCCGGATGCAGCGCCACCTCGGCAGCACGTTCGTGGTGATCACCCACGACATCGTCCAGGCCCTCGCGGTCAGCGACACGATCGCGATGCTGTGGGACGGGCGGCTCGTCGCGAACGGCCCACGAGAGGAGGTCGCAGGCTCGGACGACCCGGTGGTCCGTCGGTTCTTCGCCCGCTCGATCGTGCGCTGATCGCTCGACCGGACGCACCTCCGATGAAACTGCCGATGGCATGGGCCTGCGCCCCCCACGGTCCAGGACTGCGCGACCGGGACCAGGCACCGCGACCGGCTGCCTACTCGGTGCAGCCGACGTCGCTGCAGCTGAACGAGCCGAACCCGTAGGCGTACGCCGTACCGTCGTCGTACGCCACGTCGGTCGGACCGTTGTCGTCCACGTCGGACCCGAGGTCGCACCCGACCGCGTCCACCTGGCCGTCCTCGCCGACGCCGATCGCCCCTCCGCCAGCGAGCGCGACGTTGCGAACCACCGAGACCGCGTCGAGTGCCACCCCGATCCCCATCACCTCGAGCGCTGCCCCCACCGGAGCCCGGTTGTCGCTCAGGTCTGCTGAATCGATCAGACTGGGGAGCTCCCC
>JBEBJW010001097.1:0-3103 GCA_040079715.1 Myxococcota bacterium
CGAGGAGGCGGAGCACGCCGCGCGCGACGCGATCGCGGCCGGCGCGGGGTCGATCGACGGCGCCCACGCGCGGGTCGTGTTCGCGCGGCTGCTCCTCGCCCGGCCCGACGGCGCCGAACCGGCGTCGGACCTGGCCAGGGCCGCGCTGATCGCGTTGTGGGGCGAGGGGCACGCCGCGGTCGACCCGGTGATCGTGCTCGACGCCGTCGCTGCCACCGCCGCCGGGCGGGTCGCCTCGCTCGAGGTGTACCTCGACGCGCTGCCCACCGATCGGCTGGACGGGGTGGTCCGCGCGGCCTACGCCCACGCGGAGTCGACGCCCGAGGCCGCGCTGGTGGTGCTGATGCGCCTCGCGGCGTACCTCGCCGACCGCCGCTCGCCCGAGCTCGCGATCGGCCCGTGGGTCGTCGCCACCAACGTCGCGCGCCGCCTCGGAGACCACCGGGCGCGGATCGACGCGCTCCGGCGGCTGGTGGGCGCCCACCGCGGCGGAGGCCGGTCCGCCGACGCCGCCCGGGCCGGGCTCGGCCTCGCGACCGCGTGGGTGGACGCCGGTGAATCGGCCGCGGCGGAGGCAGCGTACCGAGGTGCGCTCGCCGACGCGGGCTCGGACCGGATCCTGGCGTCGGAGGTCCGATCGGCGCTCGGGTTGTTCCTCGCCAGCGACGGCCGACCCGACGAAGCGCGGCCGGTGTTGCAGGACGCAGCGGCGTCCGGTTCGCCGCGGGCGTTCGTCGCGCTCGGGGTGTTCCTCGCCCACAACGGCGACCCGGAGTCGGCCCGCGCGGTCCTCGAGCTCGCGGCGCGGGCGCTCGATCCGGACGAGCCGGACCGGCTGCCGGCGATGGTCCACCTCGACAGCCTGGCCTCGGGCCGGCCGTGCGGGTGCGGAGACCCCGACGCGGTCCTCGCCGCCACCGTCCGGGCGGTGATCGCGCCGGACGCGCCCGACGGCCTGTTGACCGCGCTCGCGGTCGAGGTCCACGACGGGGAGTCCCAGGTCCGGGTCGGCCTCGGGCGCGAACCTCGCCCCGGCGAGCTCGAGCAGCTCGACGCCCTGATCCGCGACGCGATCGCGGTCACCCGCCGGCGGCTCGGGCGATGATCGGTTGGTTCGTCGCCTGGTTCCAGCGGTTCGTCCAGCTCGGGATCGACCTCGCAGCGGCGTTGATCCGGGGGATCGTCACCGCGCCGTTCGCGGGCGGCTCCCCGCGACCGACGGTCCGCCGGGCCGACCCGGCCGAGGTGGTCGACCTGCGGCACCGGGTGCTCCGCCCGGACCTGCCCCGATCCACCGCGATGTTCGACGGAGACGCCGCCCCGGACACCCGCCACTGGGTCGCGGTGCTCGACGGGCGGATCGTCGGCGCGGTCAGCGTGATGCGCGCGGCGATGCCGGATCCACCTGCGGACCAGAACCCACCTCCGGTCTGGCAACTCCGGGGGATGGGCGTCGACGACGCGCTGCGCGGCACCGGGGTCGGGGCGCTGCTGCTCGACGCCGTCCACGCCGAGGTCGCGGCTCCGATCTGGTGCAACGCCCGCGAGGCAGTGGTCGGGTTCTACGCCCGCGCCGGGTGGATCCCGGTCGGCCCGGTGTTCGAGATCGCGCCGATCGGTCCGCACCGCCGGATGTGGTGGCGCCCGTGATCCTGCTCGTCGCGTCGCTCGGCTGTCGAACCTCGGCCGAGGTGGCACCCGCCGCCTCCGCTGGCACATCCTCCCCCCTCCCCGTCACCATGTTTCCCGGAGCCCTCGTGATCCCGATCACGGTCGCGATCCTCGGCCAGAGCAACGCCTCGGGCGTCACCGGACCGAGCCCGTTCTCGTTGGCAGACCAGCGGGCGCGTGGGGCGCGGGTGATCGACAACGGCGACGAGCTCGACGAGTACCCCGCCGCGGTCGGACCGGAGCCGTGGGTGGTGGACGAGCTGCTCGGGCTCGGGTTCGCCCCGACGGTGGTCATCCGCGCGATCCCGGGCATCAACCTGGAGAGCATCCGGTCGGAGCAGCTGCCGGACCTGATCGCGGACTTCGACACCGGACCGGTCGCCGGCCTGACCCCCGACTTCGTGATCCTGTGGCAGGGCGAGGCGGACGCCCGGACCGAGTCGTTCGCCCGGACGTACCACGATCGGCTGGTCGGCCCGTGGGGTGAGTCGAAGCCGGAGAGCGTCCGGGACGTGCTGCACGACGCGTGGCCGTTCGTGTCGCTGCTGGTGGTCGAGCTCCGGCTGCGCGACTACGACTACGGCGCGTTCCACCCGGTGGTCCGGGCCGCGCAGCACCTCGCGGGGACGATGCCCGGGGTGTGCGTGGTCCCGTCGTACGACGCGCCGCTGATGCCCGGCCAGAACCAACCGCACGTCTCGGTCGACGGGCTGGACATCGTCGGTCGACGGGCGGTCGCGGCCGGGATCGCGGTGATCGGCGGCGAGCGCTGCCCGTGACCGGCCACCCGCTCCCGGTGGCACCCCGTCACCAGGTGGGCGGCACGCGGTTCTGGAGGAATGTGATCGTGTTCGGCAGGCCGGGGCGCGAGCCGGTCGACAGCTTCGGCGCGTCCGGGGTGCCGATCGCGATCCCCTCGGACGCCGGCCAGTGGGGCGCGTCGCCGGGCGCGAGGCGGTGCAGGCCGCTCTGCCACGGTCCGATCACGTGGGTGAACCCGGCCGCCGGGCGGCCGAACAGGGCGGTCCACCGCTGAGCGAACGCGTGCCCGCGGGCGCTCCCGAACGTGTCGCAGGTCCGGAACCACCAGGCGGCTCCGGTCCCGGACCCGGTCCCGGAGGCGTCCCCGGGGACCATCCGATCGCGGATCCGCTCCAGCGCAGGCCGCAGCGGACTGGCCGGCGCGGTGGACGACCCGTCGATCCGGGTGTCACCGAGCATCACCTCGCCCCAGTGGCCGTGCCCCCAGTACTGGATCTCGGCGATCGGGCGATCCGGGCAGACCGTCCCGAGCCACGCGAGCGCCTCCGGCCAGCTCCGGGCGCCGGTCCACGCGTCCAGGCGGCCGAGCCCGCCGTACAGGTACGCGCCGGTCCACCACACCGGGGTCAGCCCATTCCCCCGCCGGCCGACGCAGGTGGCGTCGTACACC
>JBEBJW010001098.1:0-3101 GCA_040079715.1 Myxococcota bacterium
GCCGATCGCCCCGAGGTCGAGGTCGACCGACCACGACCGCCGCTCGAACGGGTAGGTCGGCAGCGGCGTCCGACGGGCGTCCGGGTCGGCGAACCGCGCCTCGTCGATCGGGGCGCCGCGGCTCCACAGCTCGCCGATCGCGCGGTGGAACGCGACCTCGTCGAGCAGCTCCTCCTTCGGGTGCCGCATCGTCGGGATCGCGCGGCCGGCCCACCGGTTGGCCTCGCGGTTCGCGCCGACCAGCGCGGACATCGACGTCCCGGGGCCGACCTCGACCGCGACGTCGCACGCCGCCATCATCGTCCGCAGCCCGTCGGCGAACCGGACCGGCGCGCGGAGGTGGCGCGCCCAGTACGCCGCGTCGACCGCCGCGAGGCGCTCGCCGGTCACGTTCGACACGAGCGGGATCGTGGGCGTCGACCACCGGACGTCGGTGAGCTGCTCCGCGAACGCCGCGACGATCGGGTCGACGAGCGGCGAGTGGCCCGCGGTCGAGATGTGGACCTTGAACGCCTCGCCCTCGTCGAACGTCGCCCCGAACGCGTCCACCCGGTCGCGGGCCCCGGACACCACGCACAGCTCCGGCGCGTTGATCGCCGCGATCGACAGCCCGTCGCGCTCGCACAGCAGCCGCTCGATCGCGTCCGCCCCGCGTCGGACCCCGAGCATCGCTCCGTCCGGGAGCGTCTCGAGCAGCTCGCCGCGCATCCGGACCACCCGGATCGCGTCGCGCCGGGAGACGGCCCCGGCCGCGTACGCGGCGACGTACTCGCCGAAGCTGTGGCCGAGGGCGAGGTCGGGGCGGATCCCCCACGCGCCCAGCAGCCGCAGGAGCGCGGCGCAGTGCGCGAACAGGGCCGGCATCGCGATCGACGGCCGGGCGAGCCGCTCGGCGTCTCCGTCGCGGGTCGGGCCGATCAGCAGCCGGCGCAGCTCGTCGCCCACCGCGGTCGGCAGGTCGCCGAGGCACGACGCGAGCTCGTCGCGGAACACCGGCTCGACCTCGTGCAGCCGGCGGGACATCCCCGGGGTCTGCGGGCCCGCGCCGGGGAACACGAACGCGATCCGCGGCGGGGCGTCTGCGTGGCTCGCGTGGACCTCCTCGAGCTCGGACAGCCGCGCCGCCGCCTCGTCGCGGGTCCGCGCCGCCACCGCGGCCCGGTACGCCATCCGTCGGCGCCCGACCCGCAGCGTGTGCGCGACATCCCCGAGCCGGACGTCGGTCGCGCGGAGGTGGTCGGCGAGGTTCCGGGCGAGCTGGTGGAGCGCGTGCGGCGATCGGGCGCTGATCAGGAGGACCTCGGGCCGTTCGGGCCCGATCGGCCGCAGATCGGCGGGCGCCTGCTCGACGATCACGTGGGCGTTGGTCCCGCCGGCGCCGAACGAGCTGACGCCGGCCCGGCGCGGGCCCGTCGATTCCCACGGCTCGCGCGCGGTGACGACCCGGAACGGGCCGCTGCGCCAGTCGATCGCGGCGGACCGCTCGACGTGGTTCAGCGTCGGCGGGATCTCGCCGCGTTGGACACACAGGGCGGTCTTGATCAGCCCGGCCATCCCGGACGCGCACTCCGCGTGGCCGATGTTCCCCTTCAGCGACCCGAGGCGGACGGCGGTGGCCGACGAGAACGCCTGGTTCAGCGCGGTGACCTCGATCACGTCGCCGACCGGCGTACCGGTGCCGTGCGCCTCGACGAACCCGATGTCCTCCGGGTCGAGGGCGGCCATCGCGAGCGCGTCCTCGATCACCCGGCGCTGCCCGTCGACGGTCGGTGCTGCGAAGCTCGCCTTGTCGCGGCCGCCGCCGTCGTTGTTGACCGCCGAGCCGGCGAGCACGGCGTGGACGTGGTCCCCGTCGGCGAGGGCGTCTTCGAGGCGCTTCAGCACCACCACCCCGACCGCGTTGCTGAACACGGTCCCCTCGGCCCGCGCGTCGAACGGCCGGATCCGCCCGTCCGGCGACCACAGACCGGTGCCGCCGTCCCGGTACCCGGACCGCTGGTTCGCTCGGACCGACACCGCGCCGGCGAGCGCCACCCGGCTCTCCCCGACCAGCAGGCTCTGGCACGCCTGGTGGACCGCGAACAGCGACGACGAGCAGCCGGTCTGGATCCCCATCGACGGCCCGGTGAACCCGAGCTTGAACGAGACGTACGGCGCGACCCAGTCCTTGTCACCGTACAACACCGCCTGGAACACCTCGATCGCCGCCCCCTCGAGGAACAGCTTCGGCAGCGTCACCAGCAGGTTCGTGCTGTGCCCGGAGCTCGCGTACACCCCGACGCGGCCGCGGATCCGGTCGACGTCGTAGCCCGCGTCCTCCACTGCCTCCCAGCAGCACTCGAGGAACAGCCGGTGCTGCGGGTCCAGCCGCTGGGCCTCGTTCGCGCCGATCCCGAAGAACTCGGCGTCGAACTGGTCGGTGTCGGCGAGCTCGTACCCGCGCGGGACGAAGTCGCTCGCCTCGTAGAACGCGCGCGGGCAGGCCCGCCGCACCGAGTCTTCGTCGAAGGTCACCAGCGACTCCACGCCGCCGGTCAGGTTCCGCCAGAACGCGTCCACGCTCGGCGCGCCGGGGAATCGGCCCGCCCAGCCCACGATCGCCACGCGCCCTTCGGTGTTCGTCGGTTCCATCACCGCTCCTGCCTGCGGGCGGCCAGCTTCTGGCGCCGCGCGCGAATGTCGTCCGTGTCGAGCGCCGGCCCGGAACGGGTCTCGGCGCGGGTCGGCGGTCGGGGGTCGAGCCCGTCGATCCGGGTCGACAGGGCGCGGATCGTCGCCGCCCCGAACAGCGCGTCGAGCGGGATCGCGAGGGCGAGCCGGACGTTGAGCAGCGACAGCAGTCGCACCGCCGACACCGAGTCCCCGCCGAGGTCGAAGAAGTTCGCCTCCACGTCGCCGGCCGGGCCCGCGAGCCCCAGCACCTGCCCGACCGCCGCCGCCACCGCCCGCTCGGTGTCGGTCGCAGGCGGGGCGCCGGACGTGGGCGCGCCGCGGGTCTCCGCCGCCCGCCGGGCGAGGGCCGCCCGGTCGACCTTGCCGTTCGCGCTCAGCGGCAGCCGGTCCACCGCCACGAACCGGTCCGGCACGAGGTACGCGGGGAC
>JBEBJW010001099.1:0-3094 GCA_040079715.1 Myxococcota bacterium
GTCGACCTGGTGGTGGTCAACGCCGGGATCGCCGCCGTCGGCGCGATCGCCGACCTCGACGACGAGACGGTGTGGCGCGCGACCGAGGTGAACTTCGTCGGCGCGCTCCGGACGCTGCGGGAGGCGGCGCGGCTGTTCGCGGTCCAGCAGGTCGGGGGGGACGTGGTGGTGGTGTCGACCAAGAACGTGGCGGCGCCGGGCGCTTCGTTCGGGGCGTACAGCGCGACGAAGGCTGCGGCGCATCAGCTCGCCCGGGTCGCCGCGCTCGAGCTCGCGCCGCTCGGGGTCCGGGTGAACCTCGTCGCCCCGGACGCCGTGTTCGCCGAGGGCGCGGTCCGGTCCGGGCTGTGGGCGGAGGTCGGGCCGGGGCGGGCCAAGGCGCGCGGGCTCGATCCGGCGGCGCTGCCCGCGTTCTACCGCGACCGGAACCTGCTGAAGGTCGAGGTCACCGGCAGCCACGTCGGCCACGCCGTGGTGTTCCTCGCGTCGGGGCGGGTGCCGACCACCGGCGCGATCCTCCCGATCGACGGGGGCCTGCCGGACGCGTTCCTCCGGTGAGCCAGTCGGTCCCGGACCCCCGGCCGCAACAAGTTCGAGGACCGCGGCGTACACTCCGGTCAGCGGGGTGATCATGGTGCTGTGGCTGGCGGCCTGCAACTACGCCACCGTCGACGACGCGTGTCGGGACCACGTCCGCGGCGAGAGCCACGGCTCCGACGCGGCGATCGAGGTGGTGGGCCGGATCTCGTGCTACCGGACGTTCGTCGGCCTCGACCGGGGTGACATCGACAAGAAGATCACCGAGGCCGTCGACGCCCACGCCTCGTACCTGTCGACCAGCGGCCAGATCGCGTCCACCGGCGACTGGTGGTCGGAGTCGGCCGGGACCGCCGGGTACACCGGCGTCGACGCGTTCGAGCGGCTGTACGCGTCGGAGTACCTGGTCAACGACGTGGGTAGCGCGTTCGTGTGGCAGGTCCTGCTGCCGGTGTCCGACGTGGTGACGCGGCCCGAGCTGATCGACCTGTACATGGACGATCCGTTCGTGCGCGACGTGTTCCTCGCCCCGGCGTGGGAGGGCGCCGGCTACGCCGAGGGCACCGACGCGCTGATCGGCCCGTTCGCGTACATGAACATCGTGCTGTACTACCCGAGCGGGGCGCGGAGCACCCGGCCGGTGGTGTACCCGCAGGACGGCCAGGTCGACGTCCCCACCCGCTGGACCCTGAACGACCCCGGCGAGCCCGCGTTCGTCGGCCTGCCGCCGGTGGTCGGGTACCCGATCACGTTCACGTTCGGCTCGTCGCAGGTGTCGGACGGCGCGAACCCGCTCCAGGTCTCGGTGCTCGACAGCGTGATCACCGGTCCGTCGGGTCCGGTGGACCACGCGGTGGCGTTGCCGGGGGTGTACGGCACCGGCGTCAACTGGTCGACCGCGATCCTGGTGCCGTCCGAGCCGCTCGAGCCCCTGTCGGAGTACACGGTCGAGGCCACCTTCCAGTGGATCGACATCGACAGCCGGAAGGAGAAGCTCGTGTTCACCACCGCCGACGACGAGGCCCCGGCCAGTTCGACGTTCTGACCGCGGAGGTCGGTCAGTCGTAGCTCCGCGGGAGCACCACCCGGAACTCGCTCCCGCGGCCCGGCCGGGTGTCGAGCTCGAGGCTCGCGTCGAGCAGCTCGCACAGCCGCTTGACGATCGCGAGCCCGATCCCTTCGCCCTGGCGCCGGTGGGTGGCGTCGACCCCGGGGGCCGGGGTGGGTCGGGTCGGCGGCGTCGGGTGGATCATCGTGGAGATCCCGGCGGCGAGGCGCTGCGCGTCGTGCACCTCGACCGTCGCGGCTTCGAGCTCGTGGGCCAGCGGTCCGCTCGGACCGGCCTCGAACCCGGGTCCGGTGTCCCGGACGGTGACCCGCCACCGGCGCGGGTCGTCGGCGCGGCTGTCACCCCATTGGACCGAGATCCCGCCGTCGTCCGTGTACGCGATCGCGTTCAACAGCAGATTCTGGACGATCCGGCGGACCTTGACCGCGTCGCCGACGACCTCGAGGGCCGCAGGTCCGTCGGCGGTCAACGTCAGGCCGCGGGCGGAGGCGAGGGGGCCAGCGGTCTCGCACAGGTCGGTCAGCAGGGTGGCGGCGTCGAACGGGGCCACCTCGCGGCGCTCCTGGCCGGCCTGGAGCCGCGCGAGGTTCATCAGGTCGCCGAGGAGGGACTGCTGCGACGCCACCGCGCGCTCGACCATCCCGAACAGCGCCGCTCGCCGATCCCGGGGGACGTCGTCGCGGGCCAGGATCGACGCGGCTCCGAGGACGATCCCGAGGCTCCCGCGGAGATCGTGGGCGGCTCCGCGGAGGACCTCGGCCTGCTGACGCTCCTGGCGCGCGTCGAGCGCCTCCTCGAGGTCGCGGACCTGGGCCGCGGCCTCGGCCTGCTGGAGCTGGACGAACCGGGCGGTGCTCTCGTTGACCGCCTCGCTGCACAGCAGGGCCAGCAGGCGCCGCGCGATCGCCATCGCCCGCGGCGGGACGGCCGGGTGGTCGGCCGCGTACCGTTCGAGCTCGTCGACCAGGATCCGCTGCAGGTGGCCCCACTCGCGCATCACCTCGTGCAGGTCGTACCCCTGCTGCCACCGGAGCATCCCGTGGGCGGCGGCGCGCTCGGCGTGCAGATCGAGGTCGTCGCCGTCGTGGTCCGCCCCCGCCGCGAGGCTGGCCGAGAACGACGCCAGGACCTCCGGCACGTGGTCGCGGAACTGGGCCCGCGACAGCGAGACCGGCGTCGCGACCTCCGGGTCGTCGGTGACCGCCCGCCGCCAGTCGCGGAGGATCACCTCCCGCCGGTCGAGCAGGGCGTCCGACAGCGCGGACAGGTGCGGATCGATCGGATCGGTCGGCATCCCACGATGATAGCCGGGCGGCGCCGTCCGCGGCACCTCGACGACCCGACGGATTCAGCCGGTCTTCGGCCGGATCATGCGCCGAGAGGCCGATCGTCGAGCGGGATCGGGTTCGTGGCGTTCGGTGACCCGAGCCGCGCGTCCTCGGCGAGGTCGCGCCGCGGATGCGGGCGGGGCTCGGGGCGGGATCGCCA
>JBEBJW010001100.1:0-3093 GCA_040079715.1 Myxococcota bacterium
CCCGTGGCCCCCGTGGCCCCCGTTGCCTCCGTTGCCTCCGTTGCCGCCGTGGTCGCCGTGGTCGCCGTCGCCCTGGTCGTCCTGGTCGCACTGATCGTCCAGGCCGCCGTCGTCGTGGTCGCCGTCATCGTCATCGTCGCCCTGGTCGTCGTCGTCCTGGTCGCACTGATCGTCCTGGTCGTCGTCGTCCTGGTCGTCACCGTCCGGGTCGTCGTCGTCCTGGTCGTCACCGTCCGGGTCGTCTCCGTCCTGGTCGTCACCGTCCGGGTCGTCACCGTCCGGGTCGTCTCCATCCTGGTCGTCACCGTCCGGGTCGTCGCCTCCGTGGTCGTCGACGCAGCCGGTCTCACCGCAGGCCAGGTTCACGGCCAGGGCGTCGAGCCCCGCCGCCGCCAGCATCCGCTCCGGCGCTGTCTCCGCGTCGCCGGTGTCCACCGACGCGGTGGTCAGGTCCCGCGCGGCGAGGATCCGCTCGAGCGCGTCCGGCAGCAGCCCGGCGGCGGCCTTCTCGCTCGCCTCGACCACCAGGATCCGGATCGCGTCGTCCCCGAGCGCCTCGACCCGCGGCAGGACCCACGACGGGTCGATGCCGTCCCGGAGCCCGTCCCCATCGGAGTCGGAGGCACCCGGGTCGAGCTCGAACGCCGGCTCGAACACGTCGTCGAGGCCGTCGCCGTCGCTGTCGGGGGGCTGCGGGTCGCCGCCGTCCATCCCGAACCCGATGCAGGCGAACGAGACGTCGCGCGGCGGATCGGCCACCCGGGGGTCCGTGCCCTCGGCGAGCTCCGCGCCGTCGAGCCGGACGTCGTGGTCGGTGTCGGGATCGAGCGGATCGAGGCCGTTCCAGATGTCGACGCCGTCCGTCGCGCAGTCGTCGTCGGTGTCCGGGTCGAGGGCGTCGGTCGCGAAGTCCCAGACCTCCCACTTGTCGCCGATGTGGTCGCCATCGGTGTCCCACCGGGTCGGATCGGTGCCGAGGATCACCTCGGTGTCGTCCCACAGGCCGTCGTCGTCGGTGTCCGGGTCGCTGTCGGACGTGTGGTACCAGGCCTCGGCGCAGGTCGACAGGGTGTCCTCGTCGCCCGAGTCCTCGTCGAACGAGACGCGCCAGGTGACGTCGAGGTGATCGGTGGCCTGGTGGTACACCCCGGCGCCCTGCCCGACGTCGATCGCCAGCGTGGTCCCGTGGACGACCTCGTCCCACGGCTCGTAGTTCCCGGTCCCGAACGAGTAGTCGCTCGCGATGTCCTCCCAGCCCCAGATCGTGGCGAGCACGGGGTCGGTGGGGTCGACGCACAGCGTCAGCGAGGGGTGTTCCTCGGTGGAGCTCGCCTCGCTCGCGACGGACTGGCCGAAGTCACCGGTGTACAGCGCGGTGACGAACCGGGCGCCGATCACCGGGTCGGCCGGGTTCGCCGGCGGCGGCAGGGTGGCGGACAGGGCGTCGATCGTCACGGTGACCTGGACCGGTCCCGGGGCCGCCGGCGCGCAGGCGGTGGTGTCCGGGTGCGGATCCCGCCCCGGATCGGCCCACAGGGTCATCAGGATGCTCGACGCGTCGTACCCGAAGGTCTCGGCCGACAGGTTCAGCAGCCGGCACCACTCGACCTGGGTCTGGAAGCCAGCCAACGTCAGCGCCTCCCCGTAGTGGGGGCGGCCCGGGTCGTCCTTGTTCAGGCAGACCGAGGTCGGGAAGCCGTCCGCGCACGGGTCGTCCTCGTCCTTGTACGCGCTGCAGTACGGCAGGGACGGGTCGTTCTGGCACACGAGGAAGTTCGGATCGTTGGTGCCGTGCGTCAGCCGCGCGGACCGGAACCCGTAGCCCCAGCCGTCGTCGACGAGCACGTCCCCGCGACCGTCGACGCAGATCGCCCCTCGGCCGTCGTCGGGCTCGCCCCACCCGGTCACGAGGGCGCGCCAGGTGGGGACGCCGTCGACGTACAGCGTCGGGATCGCCGTGTCCAGCGGGTGGCTCGGCACCCAGTTGTCCGGCAGGCCCCCGGTCGGCACGGTCCCGACGAGGATGTCGCCCCGGATCGGCGCGGGCATCGTCGGATCGATCGGCGGGAGGTCGATGAACCAGCCGGTGCCGGGGTCGAGCACGTTGTCCGGCGTGATCCCGTTCCACGGCCCGTAGTCGTCCTCGAGCAGCTCGACCCAGTTCGAGTGCGCGTAGAAGTCCTGGATCGGGTGGAGCAGCCGACCGAACGCCTCGGCGGCCGCGATCGGGTCGGGCGCGGCGGGGTCGAGCGACGCGACCGCGGTGGCGTACTCGACATTGACGTAGTCCGACATCTCCTCGAACTGGCAGTACTGGGCGTGACGCGGATCGATGCCCTCGGCGTCGCCCCGGTCCTGCGCCCAGCCGGACTGGTCGATCGCGCCCCACACCCCGTCCCGGAGGAACCGGACGCTGCGGGTCGCCTCCTCGTGGCCCTGGTCCACGCACTCGACCGGCCACCACTCGGTACAGAACGCCCGGGCGTCCTGCGCGAACCCGAGCACCGCCAGCGCCACCACCGCACCGCTGCGCCGCATCGACACCTCCCGCCGTCACCGTGACGCGGTCGAGGTCGCGGCGGAGTCGCGGGATGTGCGCGTTTGTTCCCTCGCTCACTCCACCAGGCGCCGGACGGGCGCGACCGCTGGGTGCCCGGGCCCCAGCAGCGCCTCGGCCTCCGCCACCGTCGCCCGCGCCCGCGCCGCGTCGCCGGCGGCGTGCTCGATCTCGGCCCGGATCAGGAGCGTCCGGCCGAGGTTCGTCCGATCGTCGAACTGGCCATGGATCCGCAGCGCCTGCTCGACGTCGTCCACCGCCCCCCGCGGATCGCCCTGGCGCACCGCCACCCACGCCAGCATCTGGTGCCAGCCGCCCTGCAGGCGGAGGTGGCCGGTCTCCCGATGGATCCGGAGCGCCTCGGTCAACAGCTCGCGCGCGCGGTCCCACTGGCCGAGCTCGCCGAGCGCCACCGCCATGTTCCCGAGGGTGGCGCCGAGCGGTGTGGGCCGCCCGACCTGCCGGTTCAGCTCGAGCGCTCGCTCGAACATCGACAGCGCCTCGGTCGTCCGCCCGGTCGACCCGTACAGGTTCGC
>JBEBJW010001101.1:0-3088 GCA_040079715.1 Myxococcota bacterium
GGCCGGCCGGTGGTGCTCGGGGGACGGACGGGCGGTGATCGAGGTCCGGACGGGCTCGGGGGTCGATCCGGGTCGGATCGTCCAGATCAGACCCAGTCCCAGCGCGACGCCGACGGCGATCGCGACGCGTCCCACACGTCGTCGGGGGTGGTTCATCGGCACCATTGTACCCGCGGAGGCCCGCCTGCGCAGCGACTGGCGCGGATCGCGACGAAAGGTGGCGGTCTCGTTACGTCACCGGAATGGCCCTCCCCGCGCTCGTGACCGATCCGACCGTGATCGCCGGCTACCTGACCGACGCGAGCAACGTCCACGGGGAGGCCGTCGGGCTCGTGCGCCCGCGGACCGCCGCCGAGGTCGCCGCGGTGCTCGCCCACTGCCAGCAGGACGGGATCCCGGTCACCCCGACCGCCGGCCGGACGTCGACCACCGCGGGGGCGGTCCCGCGCGGGGGCTGGCTGCTCGCGCTGGAGGGGTTCTCGCGGATCCTCCGGATCGGCCACGACGAGGCCGAGGCCGAAGCCGGCGCGTTCCTCGGCGCGTTCCAGGCGGAGATCGAGGCCACCGGCCGGTTCTACCCGCCGGACCCGACGTCGAAGAACGACTGCACGCTCGGGGCGTCGATCGCGTGCAACGCCAGCGGCGCGCGCACGTTCCGGTACGGCGCGACCCGCGGGTGGGTCGAGGCGCTGGAGGTGGTGCTGCCGACCGGCGCGATCCTCGAGGTGCAGCGCGGCGACCCGATCCCGCCCGACTGGCCGGCGATCGCGTGGGACGAGCCGCGGGTCAAGACCGCCGCCGGGTACGCGCCCCCGCGGTCGCTGATCGACCTGTTCATCGGGACCGAGGGCACGCTCGGGGTGATCACCCGGGCCACGGTCCGCCTGACCGACCTGCCGCGGGACGTGATCGGCCTCGTCGCGCTGTTCCCGGACCGGCAGGCCGCGGTCCGGTTCGTGGTCGCGGCCCGGTCGGCGGCGCGCGCCGATCCACGCGGGGCCTTGTCGCCGCGGTGCCTCGAGTACTTCGACCGGGCCTGCGTCGGGCTCGCGCGCGAGCGCCTCGGGTGGATCCCGGAGGCCGCCGGGGCCGCGCTGTTCTGCGAGCAGGAGGTCGAGGCCTGCGGCGCAGACGCCCACCTCGAGGCCTGGCTGACCGCGCTGTCCGCCGCCGGCGCGTTCGCCGACGACACGATCCTCGCCACCGACGCCCCGGGCCGCGAGCGGCTGCTGGCGCTCCGCCACGCGATCCCGGCCGGGATCAACGAGCAGGTGGTCCGGAACGGGATGCCGAAGGTCGGGACGGACCTCGCCGTGCCGGACGCCGGGCTCGACGCGATGATGGACGCGTACGAGGCCGCCCCGCTCGACCACGTGCTGTTCGGCCACATCGGCGACAACCACCTCCACCTGAACCTGCTCCCGAAGACCGCCGCCGAGCTCGACGCCGCCCACGCCGCGTACGACGGGCTCGCGCGCCTCGCCCTGTCGCTCGGCGGGACCGTGTCGGCGGAGCACGGGATCGGCAAGCTCAAACGCAAGCATCTCGCGTGGATGGTCGGCGACCGGGTCCTCGATCAATTCCGCGCGCTGAAACGGTACCTCGATCCTGCGGGAATCCTCGCCCGGGGCAACGTGTTCGAGCCGTGACGCGAGGGGCCTCTGTAAGATGGGTCCGCCGAGCGCGTTGGAGCAGCGAGTGAGCGATTGGGCTCAGAAAACACGGCCGACCGGGGACCTGGTCCCACTCGAGGAGGAACGCGCCGTGATCGTCAGGCTCCAACAAGGAGACCGGTCGGCGTTCGCCACCCTGTACGGGTGGTACGGCGACCTGATCTATCGCCAGGCGATCCTGCCCCGGCTGCCGATCCCGGAGCTCGCGGAGGACTGCCTCCGGGAGACCTTCCGGACGGCCCTCGAGAAGATCGCGAGCTTCCGGCTCGAGAACCGGTCGATCTTCTTCTGGCTGCGGCGGATCGCGGTCAACAAGGCGATCGACACCCACCGGCGCCACCGGCGGGACGAGCGGCTGTCGGAGCAGGTCCAGGCCGAGGAGTCGGTCGCGCCGGGCGCCGAGCGGCCGGATCGCGGGCTCGAGGTCGAGGAGGTCCGGCGGCTGGTCGAGTCGTCGCTCGGGAACCTGAACGCGCGGTACGCGAAGGCGCTGCGGATGCGGCTGATCGAGGAGCGGACGCGCGAGGAGTGTGCAGACGCGCTCGGCGTCACGGTAGGGAACTTCGACGTGATCCTGCACCGGGCCGCGAAGGCGTTCCGGAAGGTGTTTCCGCCATGAGCCAGTCCAACAGCCCGGACCCCGGACGGTCGCTCGAGCGGTGGCTCGGCGGCCCGGTCGGCGCGACGCCCCCCGACGACCTCGACCGCGACGTGGTCGAGGCGGTGTACGCGCTCCGGCCGGACCTCGCGCCGGCGCCGCGGCTGACCGCGGACGACATCCTCGCCACCGTGACCCGCGGGCCGCTGGCGGACCCGTCGCGGTCGCTCGAGGGCAGCCTCGGGTCGAACACCGGGGCCGAGGTGGTCCCGTTCCCGGTCCGCGGCGGCGGCGCGTCGGATCCGGTCACCCTCGACGCCGATCCGGCCCCCCGGCGGACCCACCGCCTGTGGAAGTGGGTCGGTGGCACCGGCGGGATCGGGATGGCGCTCGTGGCGGCGGCGACGCTGCTGCTGGTGGTCACGCCGGTGTTGTACGACAACCGGCGATCCGCGCCGGCTCCGGCGAGCGATGCGGCGAGCTTTGGTGGGAGCCCTGGGGGTGCGAGCCCGGGCGCCGTCCCCACCGGTGCCGGCCCTGGAGCGGCGGCCGTCGGCTCCGGCGCGGGCTCCCTGGACGACCGGGCGGACGCTCCGGTCGCTGCGGCGCCGCCGGCCGAGCCCCCGGCGATCGCGGCGGCGCCGGCGCGCGGCGCAGCCCAGGCCGTCGGCGGGGAGGTCTCCGCTCCGGACGTGTTCCCGATCGCCCGCGACGGCGTGGTCCGCGGGCCGAGCCTGATCCCGGAGCTCGACGAGCGGCGGGCGGCGGAGGTCGACCGCAGCGTCGCGCCGGCCGAGGTCGCGGCGGCCCCCGCGGC
>JBEBJW010001102.1:0-3084 GCA_040079715.1 Myxococcota bacterium
GTCGTGGTCGGGCTGCTCGCGCCGGACATCGGGCGGGACGCGAGCCACCTCGGGCGGGCGATGCTCGCGGCGGCGGCGATCGCCCTCGTCGCGGTGCGGTTCGTGCTCGCGCGGACGGGCGCGGGCGAGCGCGCGATCGCCGGGTTCACCACGGCGCTCGCCGCCACCTCGGTCGTCGCGGCGTTCAACTACTTCCAGTTCGACGGCAAGGTGTTCTCGGGGATCAACGACTACACCGACACCGCCTACTACTACACGAACAGCAAGTACCTCGGCGAGCTCGGGTACGACGGCCTGTACGCCGCGGCGCTGGTCTGCGACGAGGAGCGGGGCGGACCGCGCACCTCGCACATCCGCACGATCCGCGACCTGCGCGACGACGAGCTCCAGCCCCGGGCGGAGGAGCTGGTCCACGGGGCCGAGGTCAAAGCGGCGTTCTCGCCCGAGCGGTGGGCCGGGTTCTGCCACGACATCACGTACTTCCTGGACCGGCTCGACAAGAAGGCGCTCGAGACCAACTTCTTCGTCGACCACGGCTACAACCCGCCGCCGACCTGGTCGGTGTTCGGCGGGAACCTCGCGCTCGCGGTCGACGTCGAGAACCTGAAGTGGATCTGCCACGTCGACACGGTGCTGATCGTCGCGATGGTCGGGATCGTGTGGTGGGCGTTCGGGATCGAGACGGCGCTGTGGGCGCTGCTGTTCTACAGCGTGACGTTCAGCGGGCGGTGGCCGATCCTCGGGATGGCGATCCTCCGGTTCGACTGGGTGGTGGCGCTGGTCGCGGGGGTGTGCCTGCTGCGGACCGGCCGGTACGGCCCCGCGGGGGCGGCGATGGCGTACGCCGCGCTGAACCGGGTGTTCCCGGCGATCTTCTTCTGGGGCTGGCTGATCGAGGCCGTGCTGGACACGCTGCGGGAGCGCCGCGTGCCGCAGCGGCACCTCCGGTTCGCCGCCGGGGCCGCGATCGCCTCGGTGCTGATCACCGGCGTCGCGGCGGTCGAGTACGGCCCGAAGCTGCTGTCCGAGTCGGCGTACCACCTGTCGCTGCACAACGAGAGCTTCAGCTCGCACCGGGTCGGGCTCGGCACGGTGCTCGTGTACCGCGGCGAGACCACCCGCGACGACATCCGGGCCAACGGCGGGATGCGCCCGAAGGAGCTCGCGGTCCAGTCGATGGAGTGGGGGCTGCGCGGGGCGGGGATCGTGGCCCTCGGGCTGATCGCCGCCCTCGCGTGGCGGATGGACCGCACCGGCCGCGCGATGCCGGCGTGGGAGCTGGTGGCGCTGGTGATGCTGCCGCTGTGGTGCGCGACGACCCCGCAGGTCAACTACTACAACCTGCGGCTGGTGCCGATCGTCTGGCATGCCAGCAAGATGACCGACGCCCGCGGAGACCCGCTCCACGCGACCGGCCTCGCGCTGCTGTTCGCGGTCGAGATCGCCGCCCAGCTCGCCCACGTGTGGGACTACGAGCGGTTCACCGTCAACGCGTTCGCGTCGATCGGGCTGCTCGGGTACTTCGTGGTCGTGTGGACCTGGCTCGCGATCCGGGCGTCGCGCTCGTGAGCCCGGGGTGGATCGCCCTCGAGGTCGTGGCCGCGATCCTCGCCTACGAGCTGGTCCGCGGGTTCGTGGTCCGGCGGGTCCGGGCCGCGGCCGGCGCGTCGGCGGTGGCGTTCGTCCGGCGGCACCGGATCCGGCTCGAGAGCGCTCGGTTCATCGACCGGGTGTGGATCCGCGAGGCGCTCGCGCAGGACGCGCGGATCGAGTCGGCGGTCGCGCGGATCGCCGCCGACGGCGTGCGGTCGATCCGGGAGCTGCGGGCCCAGGTCGACGCGTACGTCGAGGAGATCGCGCCGTTCTTCTCGCTCGCGGCGTACTACCGGCTCGGTCCGCTGCTCGCGAAGCGGGTGGTGAACTTCTGCTTCGAGCTCGTGTTCGCGCCGGGCGCGTTCGAGGCCCAGCTCGCGAAGGTCCCGCCGGAGGCGGTGCGGGTCTACGTGATCAACCACCGGGCGAACATGGACCCGCTGGTGCTCGCATACGGCCTGCTCCGCCACGTGCCGATGTCGTACGCGGTCGGGGAGTGGGCGCTGGTCTGGCCGCTCCACACGCTGTTCCGCGCGTTCGGGAGCTACTTCGTCCGCCGGGGCGAGAAGGACCCGCTGTACCACGCCGTGCTCGAGCGGTTCGTCCAGCTGCTGGCCGGGCAGGGGGCCGTCACCGGGTTCTTCCCGGAGGGCGGGCTGTCGCGCGACGGCGCGCTGCGCAAGGCCCGGATCGGGCTGCTGGACTACATCGTCGGGCTGCGGGTCGACCACCCGGACCAGGACATCGCGTTCATGCCGGTCGGGCTGAACTACGACCGGGTGCTCGAGGACCGGATCCTGCTCCGCGACAAGGACGGCAAGCCGCGACGGCCGACGATCGGCGAGCGGCTGCTGGCGATCGGGTGGGGCTTCGTGTGGCTGCCGCGGCTCGTCGTCGCGAACCTGCTGCGGGTCGCGACCCGGTCGCACCGGAAGTTCGGGTACGCCGCGATCACGTTCGGCGAGCCGCTGCTGCTGTCGCAGTGGCCCGGGGGCTCGGGGATCCACGCCCTGCCGAGCGAGCCGCGGAAGGCGGCGCTCGAGGGGCTGGCGGAGGAGCTGCTCCAGCGGCGGGTCGGGCGGGTGGTCCCGGCGACCCCGGTGCCGATCTACGCGACCGCGCTGCTCCGCGACGGCCCGGCGGACGACGCGGCGGTCCGGCGGCGGGTCCGCGAGGTGCTGGCCGAGCTGCGGGGGCGCGGGGTGAACCTCGCGCTCGGGCGGGCGTTCGACGACATCCGGAAGAAGCGCGACCCGTCGGCCGGCCCCGCGATCCACGAGACGTTCGAGGCCGCGCTGATCGACGACGAGGAGGCGGACCAGGTCGCGTCGCTCGCGGCGACGTTGCTCGAGGGCCGGAAGGTCGTGCGGCGGGTCCGCGGGCCGTCCGGGATCGTCCACACCCCGATCGCGCCCGACGCGACGGACGTGCTGCGGTACTACGCGAACTCGATCCGCCACCATTGGGAGCCCGCGTGAGGACGTTCCGGCG
>JBEBJW010001103.1:0-3082 GCA_040079715.1 Myxococcota bacterium
GGCCCCACCCGACCCACGTCCGCCTGTGCTTCACCGCCACCGCGCCGGACGTCACCCGCCGCGGGGTCCGGGTCCTCGCCGGGCTGCTCGGACGGTAGCTCGGCGGGGTACGTTGCCCCATGCGCGTCGCGTCCCTGCTCGCCGTGTCCGTCGCCGTCGCCGGCTGCGCGGGCGGTTCGCCCGTCCGGACCCCGCCGGTCACGTCGACGCCGGACGACACCGCCGCCGGTCCGGACGACACCGCGACCGAACCGGTGCCGGATCCGGGGCCGGTGGTGCGGGTCCACCCGTCGGTCGCGACGATCCTCGAGGTCGACTGGACCCAACCGGCCGACGCCGAGGCCGCGTGGGTCTCGTGGACGTTCGAGGGGGTCGACGCCGCGTCGCCGCGGGTCCCGGTCCCGGCGGGGCCGGCGCATGCGGTGGTGCTCGGGCTCCCGGCCGGCGTCCGGGTCGACCTGACGTTGCACCAGGTGATCGACGGGGTCGAGGCCGAGGTGTGGACCGGACCGGGCACCACCGGGGTCCTGCCGGCGCCGCTGGTCCCGCCGGTGCTGACCGACCGCGACCCGACCCGCGCCCGGCCCGAGCCGTACCTGCTGACCAGCGTGAACGTCGGTCCGATCGACTTCTTCGGCCCGTGCTGGACGGTGATCCTCGACGCGGCCGGCCGGATCGTGTGGTACCGCGAGACGCCGGACAGCCGGCTGACCTGGCAGCCGCGGGTGTCGCGGCGGGGCGGGTACCTCGTGCTCGACGCGTCGTCGGTGTACGCGAGCGGCGCGATCCCGACGATCGACCGGGTGACGCTCGACCTCGCGCAGCACGAGGAGGTGGTCGTCGAGGGCCTGTCGACCGGGTCGGACGAGCTCGACGACGGCAGCTTCGTGTTCGGCGAGATGGTCGACACGGTCCAGTTCCACCTGACGGTCCAGCACCCGGACGGGTCCCGCGAGCGGCTGTGGGACTGCTACCCGTGGATCTCCGGCTGGTACCCCGACTTCTGGGGCTGCTCCCCGAACACCGTCACCTGGGATCCGGTCCGCCAGACCGTGCTGTGGTCGATGTTCGAGACGGACACGGTGCTCGAGCTGACCCTCGACGGCGCGATCGTCACCGAGCTCGGGGCGTTCCCGGGCGGCCTCGCGTTCGACCCGCCGCAGTCGGCGTTCGCGCTCCAGCACTACCCGAACTGGACTTCGGACGGCCACCTGATCCTGTCGTCGCACGATCCGTGGGACGACACCCGCCAGGTCGCGCGGGAGTACGCGCTCGACCCGGTCGACGGCGTCGCGCGCGAGGTGTGGAGCCTCGACGCCGAGGTGTTCGCCGACTACGCCGGCCAGATCCAGCGCCTGCCGAGCGGGAACCTGCTGTGGCAGCTCGGCACCGCCGGGATCATCTCCGAGCTCACCCCCGCCGGCGAGGTCGTGTGGCGGATCACGTGGGCCGATCACCTGACGGGCAACGCGACCCCGGTGGCGGACCTGTACGGGCTGAACACGGGCTGGTGACCTCCGTGGCCCGTTCGGCGAGCCCGTTCGGGCGCCCAGTGGCTCGGGGGTTACCCGGAGGCCCGCACGGGGCGCGCGTCGGCTATCCGGGGATCGTCAGCCTTGCCCAGGAGGTCGCGCGTGCTGCACCTGACCCACCGCCTCGGGATCGACCGCCGGAACCTGCGCTCGCTGTCGTTGTTGCCCCTGGTCGAGGTGGCGTGGGCCGACGGGAAGATTCAGCCGCGCGAGCTCGACCTGATCCGGACCAAGGCCGAGGAGCGGGCGCTGAACGACGACGACCGGATGGTGCTCGAGAACTGGCTGAAGTACACCCCGAGCCCCGGCTACCTGCGCGCCGGGCGGGTCGCGCTCGCGTGGGCCCGCCAGCACGGGGACCCCGGCCTCGACCCGGACTGGCTCCGGAAGATCCCCGACGACGCGCGGGCGGTGGCGGCGGCGGCGGGCGGCCTGTTCGGGATCGGCGCCGTGTGCCGGGCGGAGCGCGAGGCGCTGACCCGCCTGGTGACCGAGCTCGACGAGCCGGTGATCGAGCTCCCGCCGGACACCCACCCGGACTTCACCGCGAAGGGGAACCGGGTGACCCTCGCGTTCTCCTCGTCGACCGCGGACGAGGGACCGGCGGTGCTCGAGCCGATGTTCGACGTGCCGATGCGCCTGCCGCTGAACCAGGGCGAGACGTGGGTCGGCACCGGCCCGGACTGCGACGTGCGGCTGATCGACGACCCCGAGATCGCGGGGAGCCACTGCGTGATCGAGCGGAGCGAGCACGGGTTCCTCGCCCGGGCCCTCGACGGCGCGGTGTGGCTGAACGGCGAGCGGGTCGAGGAGCGGCGCCTGCTCGGGGGCGAGATCGTGCGGATCTCGCCGTCGGTGTCGTTCGTGTTCAAGCACGTCCGCCCGTTCGTGTGGGACGACGCGCTCGGCGGCGCGTGACGCCGGACTACTGCGGGGGGAGCTCGCGCTTGTCGACCGCGAACACCCACGCCACGTCGCCGGTCACCTCGGCCGGGTACGCGCCCTCGCGGATCCCGCTGCCGTAGCACTTCGCGAGCGCGTCGGCCCCGGCGTCCGCCGCCTGGCCCGGCGCCGCGATCTGCCGGACCACCCCGACCTTGCCCCCGGCGATCGTCCAGCCGAGGTGGACGGTGGTGGCGAGCGCGAGGTCCTGGGCCCACGCGTCGGTGAAGCAGTCGCGGATCCGCTGGCCCTTCGACGTGAGCGCCTGATCGACCGCGGCCTCCGGGACCCCGGTGACGCGGTCCGCCCGGAAGAACAGCGTGGTCACGTACCGGTGGGCGACCTTCGGGGCCGCGACGGTCCAGCCGAGCGCCTTGTCGAACGTGTGGCGCTCGGTGAGCTCCGCCCACTGCCCGGCGGCGTCCTCCCGGCGGAGCAGGTGGCGATCGATCGACACGCTGCCGGTCTTCGCGACGACCGCCGCCCCGGCCGCGCCGACCGGCTGGTCGTACGCGAGGAGCACCCGGTCGAGCCACAGGGTCAGCGCGGTCGATCGCGCCGCGGCGTCGAGGCCGGACCAGGTCTCGGGTGGCACCGCGGCCGACAGC
>JBEBJW010001104.1:0-3082 GCA_040079715.1 Myxococcota bacterium
CCCTCCGGCCAGGTCGAGCTTCGGCGGGGCGAGCGGTGGCAGGCCTCGGTCGGCGGACACCTGACGTCGGGCCTCTGCGGGGTGTGCGACGCACCCGAGCAACAGGTGGACCTGGACACTGGCGCCCTGTCCTGCGCGGTCTCGGTCCTGCAGGAGCTGTTCGATCACGCCGTCTGCGCCAGCGGCGCCGCGTCGCTGAGGTCGTCCGCCGCCACACCCTCCCCCGCACCGCGCAGAGGCCGTCCCACCAGCGCGTGGAGCGGGAGGCCGGGTCCGGGCGGAACCGCTGCAGGACCCATGACGCCCCCTTCGTGGCGACGACGCGCGCGTCCGAAGCGGTGCCCGGACCTGGCCGGACGCGGAGCGCGCGGTATCCCGGGGAGTCGCCCGCACACCCTCCCCGGGACCTCTGCAGGACCCATGACCGCCTATTCGTGGCGCCACCGCTCGCGTCCGAAGAGGTGCCGGACGTGGCCGGAGGCGGCGCGCGCGGTATCCCGGGGCAGCAGCAGCAGACGCGTTCGATCGCGCCGTCCCACCCCATCCATCCTGCGGGGTACACTGCGCGCCCCGGGGGTCGCCATGCTGACGATGTTGTCGATCGGAACCGTGTTCGCCGCGCCCTACACCGGCGTCGGCGCGTCGAGCGTGGACCCGGAGGTCGTGGCGAAGTACCTGCCGCCGCCCCTCGCCCCGGACGTCGAGCGCCGGGTGCAGCTCGCGATGGACGTCCGGCCCGCGATCAGCGGCCCGATGACCCCCGACGGCCGTCGGATGTTCTTCACCTGGGCGATCACCGGCTCGTCGCAGGTCTGGCGGCTCGACGGGCCGAACACGGTCCCGGTCCAGCTCACCGGCGGCGACCAGACCACCTCGGTCGTCGGGATCACCCGCGACGGCGCGCAGCTCCTGGTGTCGCGCGACACCGGCGGCACGGAGAACTACGGGATCTACCTCCAGTCCGTCGACGGCGGCCCGCTGCGCCCGGTGTTCGCCGACCCGAAGTTCCGGGCGTCGGTCCAGCAGATCAGCACCGACGGCCACTCGGTCCTGTACGTGGCGAACGATCGCGAGCCGACCAGCACCGCGGTGTACCGGTACGATCTGGCCGCCGGAACCTCCGAGCTCGTGTACGGCGAGCCCGGGCTGTGGAACGTCGCCGACGAGCGGTTCGAGGGCGAGACGCGGATCGTGCTGCTGAGCCGCGACACCGGCAGCGAGACCAACGAGATCTGGGAGCTCGACACCGCCTCCCGCAAGGCCACGCCGCTGCTCGGGGTCGGCGAGCACGAGCAGTACGCCGCCCAGTACGGCCGGACCCCCGGCGAGCTGCTGGTGGTGACCAACGCCCGGTCCGACCTCCGCCGGCTGTACACCTGGACCGCGACCAACAAGAAGCGGACCAAGGGCAAGCTCACGCCGCTCGGGCCGGTCGTCGACCAGGAGCTCCAGGGCGCGTCGCTCGACGAGCCCGGTCTGCGGCTGTTCCTGTCGTACAATGACCGCGGGTACACCCGGCCGGTCGTGCTCGACGCGAAGACCCTCGCGCCGATCCCGCTGCCGCCGTTCCCGGACGCCCTCCACGTCACGGTCGGGCCTGCCACCTACGACGATCGGCTCGCCGCGATCCGGGTCGTGACCGCGACCGCCCCGCCGAGCGCGTACGTGTACGACTGGGCGACCGGGAAGCTCGCGGCGTGGGCGTTGCCGTCGTCGCCGGAGCTCGACCCGTCGACGTTCGCGGTCCCGACGATCCAGTCGTTCCCGGCGGCGGACGGGACGCCGATCCCGGTGGTGGTGACGGCGTCGGCGGCGTGCACCGCGCCCGGCCGGTCGGCGCCGTGCCCGGTGATCGTCGAGTTCCACGGCGGGCCCGAGGGGCAGTCCGTCCCGACGTTCTCCGCCCGGAACCAGCTGTTCGTCGACGCCGGGTTCGTGCTGGTCCAGCCGAACGTCCGCGGGTCGACCGGGTACGGGCGGACCTGGCTCGACGCGGACAACGGGCCGAAGCGGCTCGAGGTGATCTCGGACCTCCGGGACGCCGGGGTGTGGGCCCGGTCGGCGTTCGCGGTGAACGGCGTCGCGCCGAAGGTCGGGGTGTGCGGCGGATCGTACGGCGGCTACGCCACGCTCGCGGCGATGACGATGTTCGGCGGGACGTTCGACGCCGGGGTCTCGACGGTCGGGATCGCGAACCTCGACTCGTTCCTGCGGAACACGGCGCCCTACCGGCGGTTGCTGCGGATCACCGAGTACGGGGACCCGGACCGCGACGCGGCGGCGATCCACGAGCTGTCGCCGATCAACCACCTGGACGGGGTGAAGGGCCCGCTGCTGATCCTGCAGGGCGTCGACGACCCGCGGGTGCCGGTGGGCGAGGCGATCGCGATGCACGAGGCGTTGGTCGCCAAGGGCCTGCCGTCGGAGCTGATGCTGTTCCCCGGGGAGGGCCACGGGGCGCAGCGGCGGGACGGGCGGGTGCTGATGACGGGCCACCTGCTGGCGTTCTTCGAGCGCCAGCTCGGCCCGACCACGGCGGCGAGCGGGGCGGCGCCGGCCGGTCCGGTCCCGACCCCGTAGGGGATCCACGCGATATGGACTGGACCGGGGCGAACCCGGGCTGCCATGCGGTCACGTTGGACGAGACCCACTTCTGGACGATCAAGGTGGACCGGGTGGCGGTGGTCAACGGGAACGTGATCGAGGTCCAGACCGAGACCGGCAACACGGTCACCACCACCGTCCAGCCCGGCGCGTTCAAGCCCGTGGCCGGGCACACCTACTCGTTCGCGAACGGCGACACCTGGACCCGGGTCGGCCCGAGCAACCTGTGGGCGACGACCGGCAACGGCTCGGGCGGGGTGTACCCGGAGCAGATGCTGCACGACGCGGCGGTGGCGAACGGCCTCGGCGGGACCTGGGACGCGAACGCGGCGGACAACGGCGTCGACCGATGATCGTGGGCTGGTGGCTCGCGTGCGGCGGGGAGACCGACGGCTCCACCCCACCGGAGCCGGTGTGCGACGCCCCGTGCGGGGCTGCCGTGGCAGCCGCCACCTGGGAGGGGCCCCCGATCCTCGGG
>JBEBJW010001105.1:0-3080 GCA_040079715.1 Myxococcota bacterium
CGGGGAGGGAATCCGACCCAACACTTCGTGCGACTGTCGGTCGCGAACCGGTCGAGGGCTGACACTGTCGATACCGAGCTAGCGTAGAGAAGCGTCGTACAGGAGGTTCTGGACGTGAAGCAGGACGGCGAGTTCCGCTTCCACGTAGTCGAGGTGGTCTTCGAGACGCCTCGCGGCGTCGTCGCTGTTCGTCAGTTGGAAGCGCCTTCCCGCCTCCGCGTGTTCGGCGACGAGCGGTTGAATCACGGCGTTGTACATGCCGATGACCTGTCGGATAGGCATATGACCGGAAAGGACGTGGAAGAGCCGGTCGGCCCGCTCCTTCCGCATGCGGGCGGCAACGTGTCGCTTCTCCATCTCGGCTTGCTCCGATCGGTCATTGGACCTTGCGAGTGCCTGGGATGCGTCGGCCTCGTCCTCAGCGCACTTCACCTGCCATGCCATGATGGACACCATGGCGTCGGCCCCGGGGTCGCCCGTAACAGCATGGGTAGCGTGCATTTCAGGCTCTCCTTTTTCGAGGGTGTCGAACTCTAGACGCACCGCCAAGCCGAGCGCCCGAGCGATGCCCACCATGAAGGCCATCGTCCCGCCCGGATCCTCCGGGTCCAGGAACCGGGAGATCGCTGCTGCGCTGGTGCCGAGCCTCCGAGCCAGTGCGGGAGTCGAGATGCGGTCCATGATCATCTTCCGCCGGATTTCAGCAACCGCGCGCGCCTTCATCGCAAGCGCCGCATCTCGTACATCTTCCTGCCGGGCGACCCGTCTCATGGCGTAGACTTATCCACTTCGATAAGCTTATGCAAAACGGTGTGGCCACAAAAAACGATGATGCCGAGTCCCGTGCTATACAACTTTTGTGTTTGTGACCTTCGAGCATCAGACGATTCGCGAGAACGCGGTGGCCTCGGACCGGCTGCTCACTGCTGCGTCACTGGACGTGCACCCATCCGCGATGTCGCGCCTTGAGCGAGAAGGCGTCGTTCGCCGCGTCATCCCGGGGGTGTACGTCGGCACGAGCCACCCCGAGCACGCACTGATCGAGGCTGCCGCCTGGACGACGAGGCACCCGCAGGCGGTCGCCGCCCTCCTGACCGCCGCCGTCTTCCACGACCTCACGGACGCGTTCGCTCGAGGCACCTGGCTGTACGTGCCGTTCGGCACCTCGCCCCCGCGCAGCCGCGTCTTCCCGGTTCACGTAGTTCAGATCGCACCCCGGCTGGTGGATCCCGACCGCGACCACGAGAACGGAATCGTGAGCCTGGAGGTCCACGGAGTCGCCGTCCGCGTCACGAACGCCGATCGCACCACCCTTGACCTGTGGCGTTATCCCCGTCGCATTTCTCGGGAGTACGCGCTCGACGCTCTCCGCCGACGAGTGAAGGCGGAGGGGTTCGAGATGCCGAAGTTCGCCCGGCTCGGGCAGCACCTCGGCGTGTGGGACAGGATTGAGCCTGTGGCCCAGGGCCTGGTGATGCGTTGAGCAAGCGAACGAAGAGGGCGAGGTCGGTCAACCAGCGGGTGGGAAACGAGGCGAGCCGGCGGCGGCTCGCGCGCAACGACGCCTTCGTGGCCTACGTGATGGATCGGCTGCTGTACCGACTCGGGCGGTCGTCCCAGGCCGACGAGTTCTACCTGAAGGGCGGCGTCCTCGTCGCGAACCTAGTTGCCGAGCCGCACCGCTTCACTCGCGACGTGGACTTCCTCCGTCGCCACGGCCCGCCCGACCCCGACGACATCCGACCCCGCTTCGAGCGGATCCTGGCTGTCGCCGTACGGATCGTCGTCCAGCTCCCACGGGGCCGTCGCGCAACCCAGAATCGACCACAGCACCATCGCGGGACCAGCGACAGTTTTCCCGCAGTGTCGGTCCGCTGGATCGGCGGCGGCGGTTGTATCCGAGTGTTTCGGGTCCACGACCCCGTGGTTACCCCGCGGTATCTCCAGGGTGCGAGAAGCACTCGCGGTGCCGCGGCCTCCCCGCTCCGTTTTTAGGACACGGCCATCGCTCCACCCGGACTGCCGGGTGGGATTTGGTGGCTTGGTCGGTTCGCGTGGCGCGGTGAACGGGGGGGCCGCCGGCACCACGCACCCTTCGATCGCGTGGTACGAAGGAGCCGATGCTCGTACCGCCGCTCGGACCCGATCTGCCCACGTTCGCGGGCTGGGACACCGTCGAGAAGCTCGGTGAGGGCGGGATGTGCGAGGTGTACCGCGCCCGCCCCGCCGGCGAGGCCGGTCCCGAGCGCGCGATCAAGGTCCTGATGGACCGGTCGAGCACCGCCACCCGCCGGTTCGTCGACGAGGCCGCGCTGCTCCAGCGGATCGACCACCCGAACGTGGTCAAGGTCCACGCGATCGACGCCGCCGCCCGCCCGCCGTGGCTGGTGATGGATCTGCTCGGGGGGCGCGACCTCGAGGAGACGATCAAGGTCGACGGCGCGATGGACCCCGAGCGCGCCGCCCGGATGTTCGCCGACCTCGCGAGCGGCCTCGCCGCCGTCCACGCCGCCGGGGTTCGCCACCGCGACATCAAGCCCGCGAACCTGCGCCTCGGCACCGACGGCGTCCCGCGGCTGATCGACTTCGGGATCGCCCGCGACGCCGGCGCCGAGCGCCAGACCCGCGCCGGGTTCGTCGTCGGCACCGCGTCGTACCTGCCGCCGGAGGTGTTCTCCGACGACGACCCGCACGCCGCGCAGGACAGCGAGGCCGCCGACGTGTACGCGCTCGGTCAGACCCTGTGCGAGGTCCTGTGCGGGCGGGTCCAGCACGGGCACGCCACCGAGGGCGGCACCGAGGCGTCGCTGCTGGTGCGGATCATGCGCGACAAGCTCGATCGGGAGTACCTCGACCCGCGCGACCGGGGCGTGCCTGTGCCGGAGGCGCTCGCCCGGATCGTCCAGCGCGCCACCACCCGCGAGGCCGCCGACCGCACGCCGAGCGCGGCGGCGTTCGAGCAGCAGCTCCGCGGGTTCCTCGCCGGGCGGGCGTCGATCGCGACGGTCGCTCCGGTGACCCGGGTCGATCCGGCGCTGCTCGCGAGCTCGTCGTCGATGTCGTTCCCGCCGATCCACGTC
>JBEBJW010001106.1:0-3080 GCA_040079715.1 Myxococcota bacterium
CACCGGACCCGACCGCGCCGAGACCTGGGACCGACGAGGTTGGATCCCGGAGGTGCCGATGCGCGCGATGCCCCGCCCGACCCGCTGGCGCAGCGCCGCGATCCTGGCCGCGACGCTCCCGATCGCGACCGCTGGCGTGTCGGAGTGCAACACGGTGTACGACAGCGTGGTGCTCGACGTGTCCGCCGGCGCAGTGGCGACGACGATGGCGACCGTCCCGAAGTGCACCGCGTGGTCCGAGGTCGGCGGGGCGACGATCACCGCGTCCGGGGCCTGTCACACCCAAGGGATCGCGCGGTACGAGGATCGTACCGTCACGTCGTGCCAGGACACCGACGCGGACCAGGGGATCCTGAACTTCCTGTTCCTGCCGGTCGACGACTACGCGCAGCCGGGCGCGTGGGCCGAGCCGCTGACCGAGCGGCCCGCGGACCTGGTGGGCGACCACGATCACGCGGCGGTCGGCCAGGCCCTGGCCACGCTCGACGGCAAGACCGAGGGGGTGCTGATCCCGGTCGTGGCGAGCTCCACCCCGGAGACCGCGGCGCGGGTGACCCTGTTCGACGGGGTCGGCGGCTCGGTGTGCGCGTTCGACCACCAGGCCGCGACCGAGGACGACCAGCACCTCGGCGCGGTCGCGCTGTTCTCGGTGGCGGACCAGGTGTTCATGGCGGCCTGCTCGTGGGACTGCGACTGGCTGTACGTGTACCAGCTCGACCCGAGCCGCGAGGACTGCGCCCCGACGCAGCTGTCCGCCAACGCGGTCGCGTGCGACGACGGGCTCCGGACGCCGAGCCCGGACATGAAGGACCCGGACGCGAACTGGGGCGCGTACAACTCGCTCGCGGTGTTCCAGGTCGAGTCCCAGAGCCCGACCGACGTGTACCTCGTGGCGGGACACCACGGCTGGCTCGACACCTGGCAGGTGATCGGCGCCACCGGCACCGGCCCGCGGTTCGAGAAGGTCGCGAAGGCCGCGTGGGGCCTGGCTCCGGGCGAGCCGTTCTTCGGCCGCGAGATGCTGTACGAGGGGATGACGATCCAGCAGGTCGACGCGGACTCGATCGACGTGTGGACGAACCCGCACGACGTGGGCGCCTGCGGCGGGGGCCGGGAGTGCGCCCGCGCCCTGTACCAGTGCCGGATGGACTTCTAAACTGGGCTAGAGCAGCCCCGCGGCCACCTTCTGGCGGAGCCGGACCGCCGACACCTCGTCGTGGAGCCGCTCGAGCTGCTCGACGCCGAGCTTGCCCGCGAGCCGGAGCACGTTCGCCCACCCCGCCCGCTCCGCGACCTCGCAGATCGACACCAGCGACGACGCGGTGTCGCGGTCGACCGCGTCGGCCACGCCCCCCTCCTGGGCCGACCACAGCCACTGCCAGGTCTGGGTGTGGTCGAGGCGGTGGGCGAGCAGCGTCGCGACCACCAGGCGGTACGCCGGCCACGCCGGGTGCCCGGCCGACCGGGCCAGCAGGTCCGCCACCCGCCGGGTGTGCTCGTACGCGACGGTCAGATCGTCGGCGTCGATCGCGAGCCGGGCCCGCCCGAGGTTCGCGTGCACCGCCAGGTCCGACGCGCCGCCGGAGCGGGCCGCCCACGCGGCCGCCTCGACGTACAGCCGGTCCGCGCGCGGGCGATCCCCGGCGACCCGCGCGAGATCCCCGAGCGCCACCCGCGCCTCGGCCAGCAACCCCATCGCGCCGAGCCCGCGGGCCTGCCCGACCACCAGGACCAGCTCCCGGCCGGCGTCGTCCGCCCCGCGCTGGCGGCGGACCGCGCACCACCCGAGCCGGGCCCGCAGCTCACCGATCGGGTCCCGCGCGGCGCGGTGGGCGGCGATCGCCTCGCGGTACAGCGCCTCGGCGTCGTCGAACCGCCCGCACCGCCGCGCGGTCAGCGCCTGGCCGCCGAGCGCCTCCGCCACGCCCCGCCGATCCCCGGTCTGGGCGCACCGGGCGACCACCCGCGCGTACAGCACGTCCGCGTTCTCGAAGCTGCGCTTGTGCTGCTCGATCCACGCCTTGCCGGCGATCGCCCGGGCCTCGGGGCCGAGGAGCTCGGCCTGGCGCGCCGCGGCGACGACCTGGCCGAACACCGCGTCGGCGGCCTCGACCTCCCCGAGCGCCAGCCGGACCCACCCGAGCCCGATCGCCGCGTCGAGCGCGAGGCCGGTGTCGCCTGCGCCGTCGAGGGTCCGCTGCGCCTCGACGAACCGCTCGACCGCCGCCACGAGCTCACCCCGAGCCTCGTGCGCGCGCGCCCGCCACAGCAGCGCGGTCCCGAGCAGCGAGTCGAGCCCGGGGGCGTCGCCGATCGCTCCGACCGCCGCGGTGGACGCCCGCTCGAGCTCGGAGATCCGCCCGTGGGCCGCCGCCCGCGCCGCCGCCCGCAGCAGCCACGGCACCCCGAACCCGGCGTCGTCCCCGCGGACCGCCTGGAGCCCGGCGTCGAGCGCGCCTCCGCGGTCGCTCGCGAGCCGCCCCCACGCCCGGCCGAGCCGCCGCTGGAGGTAGCCCGCGTCGGGGCGCGCCGCCGCGAGGGCGGCGAGCCAAGCGTGGAGCTCTGACGACGCGATCGCGACCTCGTCCTCGCCGACGTCGAACAGCCCCCAGGTGGCGGCCGGATCCGCGAGCTCCTGGCCGGCGAACCCGTCGAACAGGGCGCGCGGGACGGTCCGACCCGCCAGCGCGACGAGGTGGACGAGATCGATCAGCCGGTGCGGCCGGGCCGAACCCGCGGCGAGGCCGGTGATCCGCCGCCCGACCACCGCCGCTGGCTCCATCGGCTCGGCGAACGCCGCGTCCGGGTCGGTCAGCGTCGCCCGTCCGTCCGGCCCGAGCGCGACCAGCCCCCGCTCGACCCACCCCGCGACGAGCTGGCGGACCACCATCGGACGCCCGCCGCAACACTCGGCGATCCGAGCCGCGATCTCCGGACCGACCGGGAGCGTCGCCGCCGCGAGCGTCGCGAGCTCGGCCGGGGGCAGGCGCCCGAGGTCGATCCGGAGCGCGCCGGACGCCACCAGCCGCTCGACCCGGGTGGCGAGCACCGGGTCGGTCGCGAGGTCCTCGGCCCGGAGG
>JBEBJW010001107.1:0-3074 GCA_040079715.1 Myxococcota bacterium
ACTTCTCCTTCCCCGATGGCCCTGACCGGAGCCGCGCCCCCGCCGCTCGCCGGAGCCCCCGAGGCCAAAATGCGCGGCGCATCCCCCGTCGCCGCTTTCGGGTATCGACTCCGGCGGCCAACCCCTGGCCCTCCGCCGGTCGCCGGACCCCCGAGGCCAGGATGCGCGGCGCATCGCCGATCGCCGTCTCGGGTACCGGCCTCCGTCGATCCGTCCCGGGACCATCCGATACGTCTCCGGGACCGGGCGCCCGCGGCATCCATCCATCGCCCGCGCCACCGACCCGGTCCCTGGGACGGAACCGACCGACATCTGGGCTGACGGTGCGGTAACGTCGGGGGGAACCCGCCCTCGTGGACGGGCCGAGGCCGCGATGGACGCCGACCCGCTGGCCACACCCGAGCCGTTCGATCGCCGGCTCGAGCGATGGCTCGATCGGGAGCGCAGCCGGTGGGGTCTCCGCGCGATCGGGATCGTCGAGATCGCCGCTCCGAACGGGGTGTACGCGCCGACCTGGCGGGTCGCGGTGCCGGGGGTGCCGCCGCCGATCGATCCGGACCCGTTCGATCGGTGGCGGGTGGCGCACGCGGTGATCCCCGCGACGGACCCGGAGCTCGCGGCCCTCGGCGCGCCGTTCGCCGGAGGCCCGGTCGAGCTCGTGCCGCTCGTGGTGAGCCCGCCCCTGGCCGCGGGCGCCGACACGGTGGTGGTGGTGGCCGGCGCGCTCCCCCCGGCCGACCTCGGTGCGCTGCGCGAGCGGCTGATCCGCGGGCTCGAGGAGGACCGGCGGCTCCGGATCGCCGAGACCGTGCTCGCGGCGTTCGAGGCGGCGACCGACCCGATGGAGATCACCGATCGGCACGCGCGCCTGCTGTACGCGAACCGGGCGTGGGAGCGCCGGTACGGCTACCCGCGGACCGAGGCCGTCGGGCGGACCGCGGCCCAGCTGTTTCGGGACGCGGATCAACCGCTGCACGACTCCGCGTTCTACCGGTTCGCGATCCACGGGATCGCGGCGGGCGAGCCATGGCTCGGGCTCATCACGTCTCGGACCGCGACCGGGGAGCGGGTGTACGCCGAGGTCGCAGTCGCCCCGTTCGAGGCCGAGGCGGCCGCGATCCAGGGCAACTTCGCGGTCCGGCGCGAGCTCGGGCACCGGATCGACCGGGAGGCCGCGCTCGAGAACGCCCACCGCGAGTTCCGGGTGGTTCTGGCCGCCATCCCGGACGCGGTCGCGGTGATTCGGGACGGGCGGGTGTACTTCGCGAACCGGCCGCTGCTCGAGATGGTCGGCGACGACGAGGCGGAGGTGATCGGCCGGACCTGGCTCGACTACGTCCACCCCGACGATCGTCCGCTGTTCACCTGGTCGGACGTCGCGCGGGTCCGGGTGGTGGCGCGCGACGGCCGGGTGCGGATCGCCGAGGTCTCGTCCGCGGGCGCCGTGTCGTTCGAGGGCAAGCTGTCGACGATCCTGGTGGCGCGGGACCGGACCGATCATCACCTCGCGCAGGAGCAGCTCGCGCGGACCGAGCGGCTGTCGGCGCTCGGGTCGCTCGCGGCGGGCGTCGCCCACGAGCTGAACAACCCGCTCGCGTACGTGATGCTGAACCTCGGCGCCCTACAGACCCAGGTCGCGCCGGGGACCGCGTCCGAGGCGCTGCTCCGGGAGGCCGCGGACGGCGTCCGGCGGATCCACCGGATCGTCGACGAGCTGCGCGGGTTCACCGGGTCCGACACCGCAGGGCCGGTCGAGCCGGTCAGCGTGGTCACCGCGATCACCGCGGCGGTGAACCTGGCGAACAACGAGATCCGGCACCGCGCGGCGCTCGAGCGGAGCCACGATCCCGACGCGCAGTACGTGCTCGGCCGCGAGGGCCCGATCGTCCAGGTCCTGGTGAACCTCCTGGTGAACGCCGCGCAGTCGATCCGGTCCGACATTGCTCGGAACGTGATCCGGGTCGAGTCGCGGGTGTCGGACGGCGGTCGGATCGAGATCGCGGTCGCGGACACCGGATCGGGGATCCCGCCCGAGCTGCGCGAGCGGCTGTTCGAGCCGTTCGTCACCACCAAGCGGACCGGCTCGGGGCGCGGCGGGAGCGGCCTCGGGCTCGCGATCTCGAAGCGGATCGTCGACGAGCTCGGCGGCTGGATCGCGATCGAGTCCGAGGTCGGGCGCGGGACCACGGTGACGGTGACGTTGCCGCGGGCGTCGGTGCCGGTGACCGCGTCCCGGCCCTCGTCGCCGGATCGGGTGGTCGGTCCGGCCGGGCGGGTGCTGGTCGTCGACGACGAGGCGCCGATCACCCGCGCGCTCCACCGGCTGCTCGGACGCCACCGGGTCGAGTCGGTCCACGACGCAGCGGCGGCCCTCGAGCGGCTGACCGGTGACCCCGGGTACGACGTGGTCCTGTGCGACCTGATGATGCCCGGGCTGGCGGGGTGGGACCTGTACGCCGCGGTCTGCGCGGTCCACCCGGAGCTCGCCACGCGGTTCGTGTTCATGACCGGAGGGGCGTTCAGCGAGCGCGGCTCCGAGTTCGTCGAGCAGCACGCGTCGCGGGTGATCGCGAAGCCGTTCGACCCGGAGCGGATCGTCGCGTGGATCGACGCGCTGGTGTCGGAGCGGCGACGCTGACCGCTCACTTCACGACGAAGCTCACCTCGTCGGTCGCGGCGCGCCCGCACGCGTCCTCGATCCCGAGGTCGAGGACCACCGCCGTGCCCGCGTGCGCCTCGATCACGAACTCCCCGAGCGCGAGCTCGGCCTGCGCGGCGTCGCCGTGGAGCGCCTCGAACGCCCAGCTCCCGCTCCCCACCACCCCTCCGTCGTCCTCGGCGGTCAGGGTCGCCTCGATCACCGGGACGTCCGCGTCGGCGCCGAGCGGGTGCCGTTCGCCCGGGTTCACCCCGGAGGTGCGCACCGCGAGCCACAGGTGGGTCCCTCCCTGCGGGCCGTGGACCATCGTCACCCGGTCGAAGTCGTCGATCGGCGCCTCGAAGTGGTGCTCGCCGAGCCCGATCTCCACCGTCGGGTCCCCGGCCGCTCCGGCTCGCTCGCACGGTGTGCCCTC
>JBEBJW010001108.1:0-3054 GCA_040079715.1 Myxococcota bacterium
GGAGGCGCACCGCGTACATCCGGACCTCGCGGTCCGCCGACTGCATCAGCCACCCGAGGCGCTCGGCGCCCCCGAGCCGCGCGTAGTGCTTGCGGATCAGGGTCATCGCCACGTCGCGGGTCGCGCCGATCGTCGACTCGGTCATCGAGAACACCAGGGCCGGATCGAGCTGATCGAGGGTCAGCGCGAGGTCCGGGTCCGCGTGGCGCTCGCCCGCCTGGGTCAGCGCGTCGTACGCGACGTTCCGGACCTCCTTCGACGGGGCGTCGGCGAGCTCGTACACCCGGTGCGGCTCGTTCCACCGCACGAGCTCGGCCCGGGCGACCGCGACGCCGAACCGCCGCACGTCCGGCCGATCGTCCCACAGCGTCGGCCACACGAGCGCGGCGCTGTACACGTCGCGGGGGAGCTGCGGGTCGATCCCGAGCGACCGCGACCGCTCCTGCTGCGGACCGACCTTCGGGTGGTGGCACAGCAGGTACGTCTGGGCGAACGCCCGCATCGCGTCGGGCTCCTTCGCCGCGGTGGCGAGGGAGAACAGCCGCGCGGCGCCGGCCCGAACGTCGCCTCCGTCGGCGAACGCGCCCGGCCCGACGTTCTGGAGCAGGTACTCGTGCGCCCACTGGTGGAGCGACGGATCGGCGCGGCGGGCGAGCGCGAGCAGGAACGGCGTCCCGATCTGCGCGACCGTGAACAGCTTCGTGTTCTGGAGCAGGGTGAACGCGACGTCCCGGGTCTCGGGGTCGAACACCAGGCCCTTGACCCGCTCGGCGTCGAGGTCCGGCGGCAGCGCCTCCGCGCTCTCCAGCCAGTCGGTCACGGTGTACGACCAGTCGTCGTTCCCGAGGGCCTCGAGCAGGAACGCCGCCGGCAGCGACGCGACCGGGTACTCGGCGAGCCGCTCGAGCACGTGGTCGGCCGTGTCCCACTCGGCGTCGTCGAGGTCGGGCCGGTGGAGGATCCCGATCCAGAACGACGACGGCAGGCCGGTCTTGCCGAACCGCTCGGTCACGAACTCGCGGCCGAAGTCGCTCGTGTCCGGGTGCATCACCAGCGACGCGAGCAGCTCGTGGTCGAACTCACGGGTCTCGAACTCGGTCTTCAGGACCTTGCGGGCCCAGTCGGTCGACACCGGGAACCGCAGGAGCCGGATCACCACCGGCAAGCCGAGCTCGCGCGCCGGCTTCGCGGTCAGGAGCGAAGCCGCGAACTTCACGACCTCGGACCCGTACTTCTGGGGATCGACCAGCTTGACCAGGAACTCGACGGTCAGCCCACCGGCGTGCGACCGCGCGTAGGTCACCGCGTAGGTCCGGGCCCGCGGCGACGGGGACGCGAGCAGCGCCAGCACGGCGTCGTGCAGCCCGAGCGACCGGAGGTTCGCCGAGTGCCACTTCGGGCCCTCGAGCGTCTCGACGACGAAGTCGTGGGCGGCGGCCAGCGGGCGGTGGCACAGCCGGGCCAGCCACTCGGCGCTCGCGTCGCGCAGGACCTCCGGGAACAGCTCGCGCAGCCCGTCGATCGCGAACGCGGCCGCCCCGTCGGACCGGCAGGTCTCGAGCAGCAGCATCAGCGGGTC
The DNA here is from genome assembly GCA_040079715.1 of Myxococcota bacterium. Classification (GTDB taxonomy): domain Bacteria; phylum Myxococcota_A; class UBA796; order UBA796; genus JACKER01. The sequence continues at coordinate 1,580 of JBEBJW010001108.1, forward strand.
CGCGCTCCGCTTCCACGCCTCGAGGTACGGCGCCTGGAACCGCTTGCCGCGGGTGGCCTCGGGGTTCGCGCCCCACTTCCGCGCGTAGTGGTGGGCCACGTGGCCGGTCGCGCCGAGGTACCGCGGGTCGGACGACGGACCGACCGACCGCATCAGCTCGACCGCGAACGTCACGTACAGCTCGGGGGACGCCTTGCCGAGCTGGCGCACGAACCGCCAGGTCCGGCGGGACAGGTACCGGAGCGTGCCGGCGCCCACGTCGCCGCGGACCGACCGGGCGAGGTCCTCGTCGACCCGGGTCGCGAGGGCGGCGTACACCTCGGCGTCGAGATCGGCCTCGGCGCGCTTGTACACCCGCTTGAACCCGCCCCACAGCCCGAACAGCAGCGGCGCCTCGCGGATCAGCGTCAGCAGAACCTGGCGGGCCGGACCGGTCCGGGTGGCGTACAGGCGCTCGATCAGCCCGGCGAGCTGCATCTGGGGCGCGAGCTGGGCCGGGTCCTGGGCGAGGTACCGAGCCCACACCGCCCGCGACCGCTCGCGGCGCTGGGCCTTGCGGCGGGCGCTCCGGGCCTGGGTCAGCCCCGACCGCAGGCCGGACAGGTCCAGGGCGTCCGGGGGCGCGTCCGGTCGATACGGCTCGTCCTGCCGGGCGAACGCGAGGATCGCGTTCACCAGGTCCGGCGCCTCCGCGTCGATCATCCGCTCGAGGTCGGTCACGGTCATCGGGGACGAGGAGCTCATCGCGCGGACTCCACGCGGGACGCGAGGACGGGGTCGGTGCGGACGATCGGGGCCAGGGCGCCGAGGAACGCGTCGACCGAGCCGCCGCTCGCCGCGAGCGACTCGGTCAGGAACGGCCGGAGGTGGTCGAACCGGCGGCGCCACGCGGCCGGCGGCAGGGCGCGGTCGGCGAGCGCGACCCCGACCTGGAGGGCGAGCTCGGGCTCGGACAGGCCGTCGACCGTCGCCTTCAGCCCGGCGATCGCCGCGAGCGGGCCGGCCGTGCCGGTCGAGGCCCACCGGGACACGGTGCGCGGCAGGACCGCGGGATCGACGGCGTACAGGAGCCCGAGCGCGATCCGGAGCGGCAGCCGACGACGGGCCGGCCCGACGACCGCGGCCATCGCGGCGGCGAACGCGGGCGCGAGCGCGGCGTGGTTCGCGGGGTCGAGGCCGCCGAGGTGGACCAGCGCCCGGCGCGCGACCCGACCGGCGCGGGCGACCTTCCAGGTACGCTGCCCGAGGCTCGCCACCAGGGCGTCGAGCGCGGCGCGGGCGGCGGTCACGTCGGCGGGAGACGGCGTCCGGACCGGGTGACGGGCGGGCAGGCGCGGCTTCGGCGGGGGCTCGGGCTCAGGCTCAGGCTCGGGCGCGCGGCGACGGGACCGGGGCGCTTCGTCCTCGTCGTCCTCGTCGTCCTCGTCGTCCTCGTCGTCCTCGTCGTCCTCGTCGTCCTCGTCGTCCTCGTCGTC
>JBEBJW010001109.1:0-3064 GCA_040079715.1 Myxococcota bacterium
CGACGAACCGCTCGAACCCGACGAGCCGCTCGACGACCCGCTCGACCCGCTGGATCCCGACGAGCCGCTCGAGCTCGTGGGGCCGGTGTCGGTGTCGGCGTCCGAGTCGGTGTCCGAATCGGAGTCCGAGTCCGAGTCCGTGTCCGAGTCCGAGTCGGTGTCCGAGTCCGCGTCCGTGTCTGCGTCCCCGTCGGCCGTCGTGTCGGTCTCGTCGACGTTCGTCGGGATGTCCGTCTTGTCCGTCTTGTCGTCGGACGTGGTCGTCGGATCACATCCGACGAGGGCGAGTACCGCCAACACGGGAAGGGAGCGCATTGGGATCACCTGCGGGCTGTGGGTCGAGCGTACATCGAAAAACCGTCGACCAAAAATAAAAACGCCGACCCTCGCGGGTCGGCGTCGTTCATGCCCGGGCCGTCACTCGGACGTCACCCGCCGCTGCCGGTCGGGGGCGTGCCGGTGTGAGCGGTCTCGTCGGTGTCGGCATCCGTATCCGTGTCCGAGTCGGCGTCCGAGTCCGCGTCCGTGTCCGTATCAGCGTCGCCGTCATCCACCGTCGGAGGGGTCTCCTTGGTGGTCGCGGTCGTGCCGTTGCTGCACGCCGCCATCACGAACAACACCATCAACGTCGAAAAACGCATCGTCGGCACCTGGGTGGATTGGATTGGGGGGTTGAATGCCGTACCAGACGAGTTGCCCTCGTAGCTCAGCCGCCGGTCCCGCCGGTCACGGTGGTCGAGGTGTCGATCGTCGTGTCGGTGTCGGAGTCCGTGTCGGTGTCGGCATCGCCGTCATCGTTCGTCGGGATCGTGTCCTTGGTGCCCGTGTCGGTGGTCGGCACGGGGCAGCCGCCGAGGAGGAACAGGGCTGCGAAAACGAGCTGCGTCTTGATGTTCATTTTTTTGGTCTCTCGTGCGGGTCCCAGACTCTAGGATGCTGCCTCTTCGCCACATCTGAATCGGGGATTGAAATGTAGGTACCGGAATCGGTGAAAGAGGCAGCGAATACCAATCTCTCGGGGCCCACCTCAGCCGGACGGCCAACGGGGCCATCGCGAAATTAGCGCATGGTGAACGGGTACGCCACGGGAATCTTTCATGGGGTGCCGTCACGGTGTGAGGATGGCCTGCCCCTCGGAATCCTGCGGTTACCGGGGGTTACGATCGGGCCTCAACCCGACCCGTGACCCGTCCTGGGCTGCGACCACGTTCGGGTGGACCTCCCGGGCCTCCTCCACGAACGGCTCGACCGACGGGTACCGCTGGCTGAAGTGGGTCAGCACGATCCGCTTCGCCCCCGCGGCCAGGCCGATCTCCGCTGCCTGCCGGGCGGTGAGGTGCCCCCGCTCGGCCGCCTCCACCCGCTCGGTCGACAGGTAGGTCGACTCGATCACCAGCACGTCGACGTCCCGGGCGAGCGCGAGCGCCCCGTCGCACGTTCGAGTGTCCATCACCACCGCGACCGCACCTCCCGTCGTCCGCTCGCTCACCGCCTCCAGCCCGATCCGCCTCCCGCCGACCTCCACCTCCCCCCGCTCGAGCAGCGTCGCCACCGTCCGCCCGGTGATCCCTTCGGCGGCGAGTCGCTCCTTCGACAAGTGCACGCGAGGGGGCTCTTGGATCCGGTACCCCCACGACTCCGCGGTGTGATCCAGCCGGTGGGCGATCAGCGCGGGATCTCCCTGCGACTGCGGCCCAGGACGGGTCACGGGCCGCTGGACGATGTGGGACCGGTCGTCGAAGATCGACGCGTGGAGCAGGCGGTCGAGGTAAACCTGCCCCGAAGCCGGGTAGTACACCGGGATCTCGTGCTCCACCCGATCGAGCGAGATCCGCTGGACGATCCCGGCGAGCCCGAGGCAGTGATCGCCGTGGAAGTGGGTCACGCAGATCGCGGTGATCTGCGAGGCCGACACGCCGGCGAACAGCATCTGCCGCTGGGTCCCCTCCCCCGGGTCGAACAGGAACCCCTGGCCGTCCCACAGGACGAGGTACCCGTTGTGGTTCCGGTGTCGCGTCGGCACCTGGCTCGCCGTCCCGAGGACCACCAGCTCCCGGACGGACATCAGTACCGGCCGTGCCGCGGCGGGCGGAGGCGCCACCGGGCGTACGCGCGGACCCAGGTCGGCGACTGGACCGGGCCGGTCACCGGCGGATCCGCCTCGCGCTTGAAGTGCCCGCACAGCCGGCAGAACGCGGCGAGCTCGGCGTGCAGATCGTCGTCGTCGTCCGGGAGCTCCTTCCGCCCGAGCCCGAGCCCGACGATCCGGTCGATCGAGCCCGCCACTGCGCACGGGTACCACCCGTACGGCGTCAGGCCGATCCCGCAGGTCGAGGTGATCGCGCACCCGTTGCGGAAGTCCGCCCGCCGATACGCGGGGACGTCGATCGGCGCGACGTTGAACGTATGGAACGGCTGCTCGGGCCCCTCCTTGCCGGAGTCCTCGACCCGCAGCCAGGCGGGCAGGCGCGCGAGCACCGCCCGGACCCGCTCGCCGTGGCCGTGGGTCGCGAGCTCGATCACCGTGCCCGGGAACGCCGCGTGGTACCGGCCGAGCTCGGCCAGCAGCTCGTCGAACCGCGGGTGGAGGGTGGGCTCGCCGCCGAGGACCCGGATCCGCTCCCACGCCTTGCCGCGCCCGAGGCTCTCGTCGACGAACCGGCGGACCTGGTCGACCGTCATCCCCTCGCCGGTCGGGGCCTGCTCGCACGACCGGTTGCAGTTGAAGCACCGCAGGTTGCACGCCCAGGTCACGTCGAGCTCGACCCGGTCCCGGCTGCGGCGGTGGGCGGTCCCCAGGACCCGGGTCACCGCCCGGTCGGTCCGGAGCCGCCGGAGCCGCCCGCGCGCGGTGACGACCCACCCGCGGACCGTCGGGGGCAGCCCGTCTCGGATCCGGTGCCGGACGCTCACTCGGCGCTCCCCGCCGACGCCGACCCCGCGGACAGCCCCGCGTGGGCCGCGAGCAGCCGCCAGTTCGTCCGGAGCGCCGCGGCAGCGAGCTCGAGGTCCACCGCGTCGAGCGTGTCGGCCACGGTGTGGTAGTGCCGATCCGGCCACCGCC
>JBEBJW010001110.1:0-3064 GCA_040079715.1 Myxococcota bacterium
GCCACGAACAGCGCCCCCACCGCCTCGGCCACCGTCCGCCACGGGTCGACGTCCCGCCGGGCGGTCGGCACGACGCGGATCCCGGGGTCGATCCTGCGGATCAGGCCGGTCAACACCGGGGTGGGCCCGAGGTCGACCACGAGGTCCACCCGTCCCGGGTCGCTCCCGAGCGCCCGGACCGCCTCGACCCACCGGACCGGCGCCCGCGCGTGGTCCCGCCAGTGGGCGGCGGAGGTCGGCCCGTCGTCGTCGCGGCGCCCGGACAGCGCGCTGACCACCGGGATCCGCGGCCGGGAGGCCGGCACCGCCGCCACGTCCGCCGTCCACTGGTCGAGCATCGGGTCGACGCACGCCGAGTGGAACGGGCGGGACACGTCGAGCCGCCGCACGCCGACGTTCGTCGGGACCGACGCGAGCGCGAGCTCGACCGCGTCGTCCGTCCCGGCGATCACCGTCTCGTCCGGGGCGTTGTACGCGGCGATCTCGACCCCCGGCACCAGGATCCGCGCCACCACATCGGGCGCGGCCGCGATCGCCGCCATCGCCCCGGGCCGCGCGAGCTCGACCATCCGCTGGCCGCGGGCGACCGCGAGCCGCAGCGCGTCCTCGACCGACCACACCCCGGCGACGGCGGCGGCGACCAGCTCCCCGAGCGAGTGGCCCGCGACCAGGTCCGGGACGATCCCCCAGCTCCGGAGCCCGTCGACCAGCGCGAGCTGGACCGCCATCAGGGCCGGCTGGGCGATCGCGGTCGACCCGAGCGCCTCCGGGTCGGCGAGCAGCGCCCGCAGCGGCCGCCCGAGCAGCGGATCGAGCACCGCCGCGCTCCGATCGAGCGACGCGGCGATCACCGGCGACCCGGCGGCGAGCGCGAGCCCCATCCCGGCGACGTGCGCGCCCTGGCCGGCGAACACGAACCCGATCCGCGGCCGGCCCGGCGGCGCGTACGCGGGGGTGAGGTCACGGAGCCCGCGGGCGAGCTCGTCCGCGGTCGCCGCCACCACCGCCGCCCGCACCCCGAGCGGCTTGCGCCTGTGGACCGTCGCGGCGAGGTCCCCGACCGGCCCGCCGAGCGCCGCGACCGCCGCGAGCGACCCGCCGAGCGCCCGGAGCGACCCGACCGACGCCGCCGACACCGCGACCAGGTGGGCCGTCCGGTCGACCGGCGGGGCGGGGATCGGCGCCGGCCGCGGCCCCGCCTCCAGCACCAGGTGGACGTTCGTGCCGGACAGCCCGAACGCGCTGACCGCGGCGTACCGGGTCCCCGCCGGCCACGGGGTCGGCGCGGTCGGGATCGCGGCGCCGGTGAGGTCGATCGCCGGGTTCGGCGTCCCGAACGCCGGCTGCGGCGGGATCGTGCCGTGGGTCAACACCAGCGCAGCCTTGATCACCGACGCGACGCCGGCCGCGAGCTCGAGGTGCCCGAGGTTCGCCTTGATCGCGCCGAGCTGCAGCGGGGGCGCGGTCCCCCGGTCGCCGTACACCGCCAGCGCCGCCCGGAGCTCGATCGGGTCGCCGAGCGGGGTCCCGGTGCCGTGGGCCTCGAGGTACCCGACGTCGCCGGGAGAACCGCCGGTCTCGGCGAACGCCGCCCGCAGCACCTGCTCCTGCGCGGCGCCGTTCGGGACGGTCAGCCCGCTCGACGGCCCGTCGTGGTTGATCGCCGACCCGCGGAGCACGGCCCACACGCCGTCGCCGTCGCGGACCGCGTCCGACAGCCGCTTCAACACCACGACCCCGCAGCCCTCGCCGCGCGCATAGCCGTCGGCGCGGGCGTCGAACGTGTGGCACCGCTCGGTCGGCGACAGCGCGCCGATCGCGCACAGGTACGCGGTGTCGTCCGGGATCAGCATCAGCGCGACCCCGCCGGCGAGCGCCAGATCGCACTCCCCGCGCTGGAGCGACCGCGCGCCGAGGTGGATCGTGGCGAGCGACGAGCTGCAGGTCGTGTTCAGCGCGAGCACCGGCCCCTGGAGGCCGAGCGCGTACGCGACCCGCCCCGGCGCGAACGTCCGCGTCGGGGGCGGTGGCGCCGCTGTCGGTGTCGACGACGCTGTCCGCGGGCGGGTCGACATGGAACCCGAGGAACGACGGCTCGGCGCCGGTCCCCGCCCACGCGTCCGGGTACTTGCTCGCGCCGGGCCGCCGGAACCGGTCGAGGTAGCTCCGATCGGAGATCCCGACGAACACCCCGGTCCGGGACTCGCGCAGGCGCGCCCCGTGGGTCCCCGCCCGCTCGAGCGCCTCCCACGACACCTCGAGCAGCAGCCGGTGCTGCGGATCGAGCGACGGGGCCTCCCGCGGCGACAGCCCGAACAGCTCGGGGTCGAACCCGCGCAGGTCGTCGAGGAACCCGCCCTGGCGGGTGTAGATCTTGCCAGGTACGCCAGCGCCCGGGCCGCCCGGCGCATACCACGCGTCGAGCGACCACCGGTCGTCCGGGACGTCCCGGATCGGGATCTGCCCCGCGAGCAGCAGCTCCCACAGGGCTTCCGGCGACGACGCCCCCGGGAACCGGCACGCCATCCCGACGATCGCGACCGGCTCGTCGACGGACGCGGTCCGGTGGGCGGGCGTGGCCCGGTCCACCCCGGCGAGGTGCCGCGCGAGCCGCTCCACGTCCGGGAAGTCGAACGCGACCGTGGCCGGCACCGGGCGCCCGAGCCGCCGGGACAGCCTGCGGGCGAGGTCGACCGCGACGAGCGAGTCCATCCCGGCGTCGAAGAACCCGACCGTCCGAGGGATCGGCGACGACCGCCCGATCGCCGCCGTGACCAGCGCGGTGATCTCCGCCTCGAGCTCCGGCAGCGCCCCCGACGGGGTCGACGTCGACGGCCCGGGCTGCACCGGCGGGGTCCACAGCCACGGCGCCGGCGGAGCGGTCCGCCGGCCGAGCGCACCCCGATCGGCCCGGATCGGCATCGACCACGGTGGCCCGCGCAGCGCGGCGGCGAACGCGGCGAGCCCATCCGCGTCGGACAGCGGGATCACCCCGTCGTCCGCCCAGTCCCCGTCGGCCGCCATCCCGGTCGACCACGGTCCCCACCCGATCGCGAGCCCGTGG
>JBEBJW010001111.1:0-3060 GCA_040079715.1 Myxococcota bacterium
GGCTGGTGGTCCGCGGGCTGGTGCCGGCGGTCCGGTAGGCCCCGTCCTGCGCTGCGGTGGCGTCCCGCGCGCTCCGGCCGAACCGTCAGGTCCGGACCGGGGCCTCCTCCGCCGACGACCCCGCGCGGGCGGCGAGCCGGATCGCCAGCGCGTCGGCGAGCTGGCGGATCGCCGCGAGATCGTCCTCGCCGAACCGCCGACCGTCCGGGAGGTTCATCACCTCGAGCACCCCGAGCGCGCGCTCGCCGTGGACCAGCGGGACGACCGCGATCTCGCGGGTGACGTAGCCGGTGAGCGCGTCGACCTCCCCGCAGTGCCGCGGATCGGTCTGGGCGTCCGCCAGGACCACCGACCGCCGCTTCTCCATCGAGAACCCGGCCACCCCCGTCCCCATCGGCAGGCGGGTGCCGAGCAGCTTGCGCGCGTGGGGGCCGTGGACCGCGACGAACCGCATCACCCCGCGCTCGAGCACGATCACCGCGCCCGACTCGGCGCCGACCCGCTCGCGGGCCCGGACCAACGCGAGCTGACAGGCCGCCACCGCCGTCTCTGCGTCGAGGATCCCGATCCCCGGGTCGTCCTCGGGCTCGATCTCGGAGATCGCGTCGGCCGGGAGCTCGAAGATCGGCTCACCGTCCGCGTCTTCCTCGGCGACGATCATCGTCGGGTCCGGCGCCTCCGGCAGCGGCATCGGCGCCTCGACCGTGTGGTCGTCGACGAGGCCGAGCGCGGTGGCGTCCTCGGCCGTCTGGAGCGCCTGGACGACGTACCCGGTGCCGGTGGTGATGTCCCTCGCGATCACGGTGCCGTTCGGCAGCACCTCGCACGCGAGGCGCATCAACGCGTCGGCCCGACCGAGCTCGTCGAGGCCGCGACCGAGCGCGACGAGCCAGTTCCGGCCCTTCACCTGGACCGCGCCGTGCCCCTGGGCGGTCACCGACCACACGCGCACCACCACCGGACGCTCCTCCTCCCGGGAGCATCGCCTGCCGGCCGCCGGAGGTCGAGCGGACCCGACCGGACCCGCCGCAGAGGTGGTCTCCGCGGGTGCCGAGACCAGGGTGGTGGGATACGGCCGCGCGGATGGAGTCCTCCGAGCCGGCGCCGGACGTGATGGTGCGGTTTCGACGCTGGGCGGCGATCGCGGTCGCGGTCGCAGTGCTCGGATACGTCGGATACGCCGTTTGGAAGGGGCTGTCCGAGACCACCGCCGAATTGGCCGGGTTCTCGTGGGGGTTGTATCTCCCGGTGATCGGGCTCACCGGGGTCAACTACGGCCTGCGGTACCTGAAGTGGAACTACCTGCTCGAGCGGCTGGGAATCCACGTCCCCCACCGGGTGAACATCTGGATCTTCCTCGCCGGTCTGGCGATGGTGATCTCCCCGGCCAAGGCGGGCGAGATCCTCAAGCCGTACCTGGTGCGGGTGTGCGCCGACGGGCCAGTGGTGCGGACCGTGCCGGCGCTGGTGGTCGAGCGGGGCACCGACGGGCTGTCGGTGGTGATCCTCGCCGCGATCGGGGTGTCCACCTACTACGCCGAGGCGCGGTCGGCGCTGCTGTGGACGATCGGCCTGTCGTTCGCGCTGGTCGGGGCGATCTCGATCCGGCCCCTGGCGATCGGGATCCTCCACGCGGTCGCGAAGTTCGAGCCGCTGAAGAACACCGCCGCCCGGCTCGAGGACGTGTACGAGGCCACCCGGGTCTGCCTCGAGCCCGCGCCGTTCCTGATCACGATGGTGTTGAGCCTGGTCGCGTGGGTCGCCGAGTGCGTCGGGTACTGGCTCGTGTTCCGCGGGCTGGGGGTCCACACCACGATCGGCGCCGCGACGTTCCTGTACGCGTTCGCGACCGTGTTCGGCGCGCCGTCGCCGGGCGGGATGGGGATGGCCGACGCGGCGCTCGTCGAGGGCGCGGTCAGCATGATCGACACGATCACCGGGCCGCAGGCGCTCGCGGCGTCGCTGCTGATCCGGATCGCCACCCTGTGGCTCGGGGTGGGGATCGGCGCGGTGGCGCTGCTCCGGATCGAGACGGTGATCGCCGACGCGCGGGCGAACCACGGAGAGAAGTGATGTTCCTGGCGGCGGCGGTCCAGCTCACCAGCACCTCGGACGCCGAGGCGAACCTCGCGGGCGCCGAGGCGTCGATCCGGCGGGCGGCGGGGTACGGGGCGTCGTTCGTCGCCACCCCCGAGAACACCGACTTCCTCGGCCCGCACGACCAGAAGGTCCGCCGGGCGGAGCCCGTGTCCGGGTCGGTCGGGACCCGGTTCGCGGCGCTCGCGCGCGAGCTGCGGATCCACCTGCTGCTCGGCTCGTTCGCCGAGCGGAGCCCCGAGCCCGGGCGGTGCTACAACACGAGCGTGCTGTTCGGGCCGGACGGGGCGGTGATCGCGGCGTACCGCAAGATCCACCTGTTCGACGTGGACGTGTCGGCGGACGTGCGGTTCCTCGAGAGCGCCACGGTCGTCGCCGGCGACACCCCGGTCGTCGCCGAGACCGCGCTCGGGCCGATCGGGATGTCGGTGTGCTACGACCTGCGGTTCCCCGAGCTGTACCGGGTGCTCCGGGATCGCGGCGCGTCGCTGATCACCATCCCGTCGGCGTTCACGCTCACCACCGGGAAGGATCACTGGGAGCCGCTGATCCGGGCCCGGGCGATCGAGACCCAGTGCTTCGTGATCGCCCCCGGGCAGCACGGCAAGCACGACGACGGCGGCCTGCGGAACTCGTGGGGCCACTCGATGATCGTCGACCCGTGGGGGCACGTGATCGCGATGGCGCCGGACGGCCCGGGGCTCGCGCTGGCCGAGATCGACCTCGATCGGGTCCACCAGGTCCGCCGGGGGATGCCGGTCGATCGCCACCGGAGGATCGGATGTTGATGTTCGTCGCCGCGGCGCTCGCCGAGACGCCCCCGCCGCCCGCACCGCCCCCAGCCGCGCGTGCGCAGGACCCCCAAGCCCCACCCCCCGCTACCGTGTTGCACTTGACCCGCCGCCTGATTGCTCTGCGCAGTGCCAATGACGCGCTGCTGACCGGCGCGTTGCAGATCATTGA
>JBEBJW010001112.1:0-3057 GCA_040079715.1 Myxococcota bacterium
GGAGCGACGCGTCGATCCCCGGGCTCCAGATCACCACCACCACCCCGCGCCCGGCGTACCCGCGCACCACGATGCTGATCTGGCAGGTGTTGGCGTTCGTCGCGGTGACGCTGCTGCTGGCGGCGATGGCGTTCACCGTGGTGTTCTGGGTCGCGTACCGCGCGTTCGGCTCGGGCGGCCTCGTCGCCGAGGGCTCGCGGGTCCTGCCGTCGGTGTCGGTCGGGATCGAAGAGGGGTGGGACGGCGGGAGCCCGCTGCCCCCGGCGTGGACCGAGCAGCCGGTCGCCGTCGACGAGCTGTCGGTCCGGGGCGCCGGCAGCGGCCGGGGCGAGACCGCCGAGTTCGCCGCCGAGCGATCCCGCCAGGTCGCGGTGTACCACCTCGTCCAATACCTGGCGCAGCAGCTCCAGGCCACCCCGGTCGCTGCCGCGCTCGGGGCAGACCCCGGCGAAGGCGGCGCAGAGGCCGTGTCCGACCAGTTCCTCGCCGACGTGGGCGCGTGGGCCACCCCCGAGCGGGTGAACCAGGCGGTCAAGCGCGACGCCACCGGCTACACCGTCGCCACCCAGCACCAGCTCGACCGGACGATCGTCCAGCGGACGGTCGAATTCTACGCCCAGACCCAGGAATTCCGCGGGCTCCGGGTCGGACGGCGGTTCCCGTTCCGGGGCTCGTCCTCGTCCGGGGTGGTCGTGGTCCGCGCCGAGTCGTGGTTCAAGGGCGTGTCCCCCGGCGACACCCTGTTCGAGATCGGCGACCAGCCGGTCACCACCCTCGACGACTTCGTCCGGATCGCCACCGCCAGCTGGCGGGACACCGCGGAGGGCGGGAGCCTCGGGATGTGGGTCGAGCACGACGGCCAGCGGTCCCGGATCGACTTCGTCCGCCCGTCCGCCACCAAGCGCGAGACCAAGATCGAGCTGCTGCCCCTGGAGCTCCCTCGATGAGTGACGCCGCGGAGCTGACCTCCTCCCGGGGCTCGCGGTACCGGTTCCTGTCGCGGATCGCGACGGGCGGGATGGCGGAGCTGTACCTCGGCGAAGCGAGCGGCATCGGCGGCGTGTCGAAGCGGGTCGCGCTGAAGCGGATCCTGCCCGGCCACGCCCAGGACAAGGAATACCTCGAGATGTTCCTCGAGGAGGCGCGGCTCGCGTCGACCCTCCAGCACCCGAACATCGTCCAGACCTACGACGTCATCAAGTCCGGCGACGACTACGTGATCGTGATGGAGTTCCTCGAGGGCTCCGACCTGTACCAGTTCCGGCGGCGCCTGCGGACGACCGGCCACGCCCTGCAGCTCCAGCACGTGCTGTACATCATCCTCGGCGTGCTGTCCGGCCTCCATTACGCCCACGAGCGCCGGCGGAACGACGGGCGGCTGCTCGGGATCGTGCACCGCGACGTGTCCCCGCAGAACGTCTACCTGACCTACGACGGCGGCGTGAAGCTGCTCGACTTCGGGATCGCCAAGGCCGAGACCGGCGCCCACCGCACCGAGTCCGGGGTGCTGAAGGGCAAGGTCCTGTACATGTCGCCCGAGCAGTGCGCGGGCAAGGCGATGGACCGCCGGGCCGACGTGTACGCCGTCGGCGTGGTGATGTACCAGCTCCTGACCGGCGCGCTGCCGCACCGCGGGAAGAACGCGTACGACACGATGAAGGCGATCATCGACGACCCGGTGCCGCGGCCGTCGTCGATCAACCCGCGGATCAACCCCGCGCTCGAGCGGATCCTGATGAGCGCGCTCGCGAAGGAGCCGGACGGACGGTTCGCCACCGCCCGCGACCTCCAGGTCGAGCTCGAGCAGTTCGCGAACGACCACGGCCAGTTCGTGTCGTCGGTCGGGTTCAGCACGTTCGTCGAGACCACCCTCGGCCCGCGCCGGGCCCCGTCCGACGCCTCGACCCTGGTGGTCGGTCCGCGCCACCTGCCGATCGACATCGAGGTCCCCGCCGGCGAGGCCCAGTCCGCCAGCGTCGACGCGAGCGCCTCGCTCGAGCAGGTCCTGTTCGAGAGCCCGCAGGCGGTGCTCAAGCGGATCGCCGGGATCCAGGTCCTCGCGCTCTCCGGGGTGATCGACGAGGGGTTCGACGCGTCGCGGCTCGGCGGGCAGCTCAAGGGCGAGGTGATCGTCGACTCGGGCGACGTGACCCGGATCACCAGTTTCGGGATCCGCCAGCTGATCCAGCTGTTCACCGAGGCGAAGCCCCGGGTGACCGGGCTGTACCACGTGCGGTGCTCGGTCGCGATGGTCAGCCAGGTGACGATGATCCGCAGCCTGCTCGGCGGCGGGCGGATCCTGTCGTTCCACGTGCCGTACCTCGACTCGTCGACCGGCACCGCGTTCAACGTGGTGATGCAGGGCCAGGAGGCGTCCCGGGCGATCACCGGGCGGGAGATCCCGCACGTCCCCTCCCCGTCGGACCCGTCGCGGCCGGGCGAGTTCGACGACGACCCCGAGGTGTACTTCAACTTCGCCGAGGACTTCCTCGCCGAGGCCCCGCCGCACCTCGGACCGGCGCTCCGGGCGCTCGAGGAGCGGGAGCGGCGGCTCGAGCTCGAGCTGACCGTCGCCGAGGACGGCAGCACCCTGTTCATCCGGCGGCCGCTGCGCGAGGCGGACCGGTGGAAGCGCGTCCTCCAGGGCCTCGAAGGCGCGGTCAAGCTCGACCTGTCCGAGGTCACCTCGACCGACGAGATCGGGGTCCGGGCGTTCGTGCGGGCGCTCGAGGGGGTGTCGGAGGACGTGCGGAGCCTGCGGATCGTCGGGGCGCCGCTCGCGGTGTGCGGGGCGATCGCGGTCAACCCGGCGCTGCGCGCGCTGACGTCGTTCGACACGGTCCAGGTGTTCGGGCGGTGCCGGAGCTGCAACACCGAGCGCCGCCTGATGCTGTCGCCGACCGACGCGCTGACCACCGGAGCGCAGCCGATCCCGCGCGGGTGCTCGCGGTGCGGCGGCGCCCTGGTGATCACGAGCGACCTCGCCCCGCTCGGACCGTGGGGGCGGGTCACCGCCGGCGCTGGGACGACCGGCGCTGGGACCACCAGCGCAGGCAC
>JBEBJW010001113.1:0-3054 GCA_040079715.1 Myxococcota bacterium
AGCCCTCCCCAGGGAGGGAATTTGCTCGCCGGAAGCGGACACCGAAGGCAATTTCGCTCCCTCCCAGCGGGAGGGGGTGGGGCCGCCGAAGCCCCGGGTCCCCGCCGGAACGTTCGCACCATTTCGCTCCGACCGAACCTCGCCGGAAGGGTGGGGCGGAGGCCCGGAACCGCTCAGGGCGCGAACGTCGCCACGTCGAAGTTCTGGGCGAACGCCACGTCGCCGTCCGTCCCCGAGCCCTGCCCGTGGACGATCCCGGTGGCGCCCGCCGCGTCGAGCGCCAGCTCGAGCCAGGCCGTGGCGTCGTCGAAGTCGTTCGGGTCCGGCGCGTGGTCCCACACGTCGAACGTGCCCGCGACCGCGTCGAGGTCCTGGTACAGCGTCACCCGGTCCGCCGCCTCCGCCAGCAGCGCCACCTCCCACGACTCCGCGAACGCCCCGTCGTCCGTCGCGAACCCGAGCGTCACCCCGAGCGACACCACGTTCGGACAGAACAGCGCCGCCTCGGTCTGGGCGCCGCCGCCGCCGTCGCCGGACACCACGTGCTGCTCGAGGTACTCGAGCGCGCCGGTCTGCGCCACCTCCACCGTCAGCCCGGTCGAGCCGCCCGCGGTGTACGCGAGGGTCGCCGCGTGGGTCCCCTCGGCGTACGCGAGCACGTCCGCCGGGCTGAACCCGAGGGCCGACGCCTCGTCCCGCCCGAGCGGGGTCCGGGTGGCGACCTCGCACCGCGCGCCGCTCTCCTCGCCGAACTGCCCGCCGTCGAGCGGGTCCGACCCGACCGCGCACCCGCCCGCCAGCACCACCACCATGAACCAGCGCATCGGCTCCTCCTTCGTCCTGCCCGGATGCTCTCAGGATGCGCCGGTCCGACCGTTCGCGCCATCCCGTTCCGCACATACCGTCGGCCCGATCCCCACCTCGATGTGCAAATCAGCTAGAGTCCGCGGATGGACCTCGACCCCGACGTGGTCGCGCGCGAGCTGATCCGGGCCCTGCGCGGCCGGCGATCCCAGACCGCGATGGCCCGCCGCCTCGGCTACAAGTCGAACGCGGTGTACACCTGGGAGTCCGGGCGCCGGTCGCCGCCCGCGTCGGTGTTCCTCCAGGCCGCCGGTCGGCTCGGGATCGACGTCGCCGCCGGGCTGCGGACGTTCCTCCGGGAGGATCCGCCGTGGCTCGGCGAGGTGGCCACCCCCGCCGGGATCGCCGCCCTGCTGACGGACCTGCGGGGGGACGCGCCGATCGGGCGGGTCGCCGAGCGGGCCGGGCGGAGCCGGTTCGCGGTGTCGCGGTGGCTGTCCGGGCGGTCCGAGCCGCGGCTGCCGGACCTGCTGCGGATGGTCGACGCGACGAGCCTGCGGGCGCTCGAGTTCGTCGCGGTGTTCGTCGACCCCGCGACCCTGTCGTCGACCCGGACCGCGTGGGAGCGGCTCGAGGCCGCGCGGACCCTCGCGTGGTCGAGCCCGTGGGCCCAGGCGGTGCTGCTCGGGCTCGAGCTCGCCCCGTACCGGGCCGCCCCGGCGCACGATCCAGCGCTGCTCGCCGCGAAGCTCGGGCTCGAGCCCGAGGAGGTCGAGGGGGCGCTCGCGCTGCTCGAGCGGGCCGGGCAGGTCGCGCGCGACGGCGCGCACTGGGCCCCGGTCGCGGTCCAGGCGGTCGACGTGCGGCGGTCGGACGCGGGGCGGGCGTCGAAGGCGTTCTGGGCCACCGTGGCGCTCGATCGGCTGCGACAGGGCGCCCCGGGGGCGTGGTCGTACAACGTGTTCACGGTGTCCGAGGCCGATCTCGCGAAGCTCGAGGAGATGAACCGCGCGCACTACCGGGCGGTCCGGGCGCTGATCGCGGCGTCATCGCCGGCGGAGCGGGTGGCGCTGATCCAGCTCCAGCTCGTCCCGCTGGGCTGACCCCGGGGGACGGCATCCTGCTCGCAGGACGCGGCGAGCGGGGGGATCGCGCGCGATGGGTCTGGGATCCGCAAGTCCTCCGGGCTCTGGGAGCTCCGGGTGGCGTCCCGTCGCAACAGGGGCGCCGATGCCGTCGCCATCGAACGCGGCCGACGTGGCCGTTCCGGGCGTCGACGTGCGGACACCTCGCGCCGATCGACGGGGGTGCTCCGGCGGGGTGGAGCGGCGTAGACTGGGGTGGTGACGGCCGCCGACCATCCCGTGCGCGCCCTGTTCCGCGAGCTCGACGGCTTGAGGTACCCCGATGGCGTCACCGCGACCCGAGCCCTGGTCGAGGGCCCCGAGTTCTTCCCCGGCGGATGTGGGTTGTGGTCCGCTGAGCGAGGCAAGGCCTGGCCCGCGGCACCGGTGCGCGGGGTGCTCGTCCTCGGCCACAACCTGGACAGTGTCGAGAGCTACACGCGAAACGTCGCCACCGGCGGGCTCTGCCGCGGGCCCACGTGGCGGAACCTCGGCCTTCTCGTCGATGCCGCCGGTATCCCCAGGGCCGACTGCTTCCTGACCAACTTCTTCATGGGCTGTGGGCCGAACCAGGTCGGCGCATTCCCGGGGGCGAAGGATCCCGAGTTCGTGGCCGCGTGCGCGTCGGTCCTCCGCACCACGATCCGGTTGCTGACGCCCCGCGCGGTCTTGGTCCTCGGCGGCCACACGTGGCGGCACCTGCACGCGGTTGCCCCGGAGCTCGCGGTCTGGCGCCGCATTCGGACGTTTTCCGAGGTCGACCACCAGGATGTCGCGGTCCTTCGCGCCGCGGTCGACGGAGCGCCTCCCTTCGGCATCACCACGGTCGTCCACCCGAGCGGCGCAGACATGGGCGGCAACCGGAACAAGCGACGGTATCGAGGGCTCGCCGGAATCGAGGCCGAGGCCGCCGCCGTGCGAGAGGCGGTCGCGCTCGGCAGCAGCCCGGTGTCCTGAGGGAATCCGCCGTCGACGCGCCCGCGAACCCACCCGGTCTCCCGCCGTCGACGCCGACCGCCACGCGCACCCCTCCCCGCACCACGTACAGAGCCACCCACCAGCGCCGGACGCCGCAGGCAATGCCAGCCGGGGGCCCCTGCAGACCGTCGCTTGCGACGAGTCGAAG
>JBEBJW010001114.1:0-3053 GCA_040079715.1 Myxococcota bacterium
GGTCCCTGCCGGCGTGGGGGGTCGGGTCGCTGCCGCGCGACGGGCGGCGGATCGTGACCGACGCGCTGCCGGACCGGGTGCTCGACGCCGAGGCGGCCGGGGAGATCTTCGGCCTCGGTGGCGTGGTCGGCGCCGATCTGTTGTCACGCCAACCGTGGTGGATCGATCCACGTGGCCAACGGCTGTGGTTCGTGGACCCGCCCACCGGGATCGAGCGGGTCGAGACCGTGCCGGTCGAGGTCGCCGGCGGGGGCAGCACCTGCCTGTCCGACGGGACCTGCTTCGATCACGACCCGAGCCGGCTGCTGGTCGAGGCGACGATCGCGGGGGAGCCGATGACGCTGATGGTCGACACCGCGTCGACCTACGTCGGGCTGAAGGCGTCGGTGTTCGATCGGCTCGGGATCGACCCGCCGACGTTCGACTTCGGGACCGCCGCGTTCGGGGTCGCCGGCGCGACGGTCGGGATCGGGGGCACCGAGGTCGACCGGGTGCGGATCGCCGAGGTGGACGCCGCGACCGAGGAGTCGCTGGTGCGGCTGGCGCTCGAGGTCGATCGGCCGATCGACGGGCTGCTCGGGCACGCGTTCCTGCTCGGGTTCGTCGTCGGGATCGACCAGGAGGGCGGCGAGCTGACCCTGTCGCGGTACGCCTCCGGCCCGTGGGACCCGCTGCCGGACCCGGTCCACCCGGGGGTCAGCGTCGGCGACGGCGAAGGCGACTGCTTCGCCGTCCGGTACCTGGTCGTGGGCTCGCCGGCGGACCGGGCCGGGATCGACTTCGGGACCTGCGTGACCGCGGTCGGGGGGCGGACCCCCGCCGACGTCGACGGGACCACGCTGATGGCGGATCTGGCGGCGCTCGGCGACGGCGCCCCGGTCGACTGGGCGTGGGACGGCGGCGCGGCGACGCTCGACAACGTCGACTGGCTGCGGTGACCCGACCCGGGCGGGGGACGCGAGCCGGAACGGCAGGTTCGTGCTACACCGCCGGCCATGTCCACGTTGTTGTTGACCGGCGCGACCGGGATGGTGGGGCGCGAGGTGTTGGGCCGCGCGGCAGCGGATCCGCGGTACGAGCGGGTCCTGTGCCTGGTCCGTCCGGGGAGCGGGTCCCCGCAGGACCGGCTGGACGACGTGCTGCGCAAGGTCGGCGGGACCCCGGATCCACGCCGGGTGGTCGCGATCGCCGGCGACGTGGTCGAGCCGGAGCTCGGGCTCGACGCCGCCAGCCGCCGGGTCGTCCGCGACGCGACCGCGATCGTCCACTGCGCGGCCAGCGTGTCGTTCGACCTGCCGCTCGACGAGGCGCGCGAGATCAACGTCCGCGGCACCGAGCGGATCGTGGCGCTCGCCCGGTCGCTGCCCGGGCTGACCCGGCTCGACGCGGTGTCGACCGCGTACGTCGCCGGGTGCCGGACCGATCTGGCCCGCGAGGACGATCTCGCGCACGACGCCGGGTTCCACAACACCTACGAGCAGACCAAGCACGAGTCCGAGGGCCTGCTGCGGCGGGCGATGGGGGATCTGCCGATCGCGGTCCACCGCCCGTCGATCGTGGTCGGGGACTCGAAGACCGGCCAGACCGGCGCGTGGAAGGTGCTGTACTGGCCGCTGAAGGTGATCGCGCGCGGGTTCCTGCCGGCGTTCCCGTACGACCCGGAGGGCCGGCTCGACATCGTGCCGGTCGACTTCGTGGCCGACGCGGTCCTCGCCCTGGCGAACGCCCCGGAGGCGATCGGGCGGACGTTCCACCTGACCGCCGGGCCGGCCCGCGACACCACGATGGCCGAGCTGACCGAGATCGTGTTCCGGAAGCTCGGTCGGCGGCAGCCGCTCCGGGTCCGGCCGGTGTGGTGGCGGCGGGTGGTGCGCCCGGCGATGATGGTGACCCCGTCGGCGGCGCTGAAGCGGACCCTGCGGTCCGGGCTCGTGTACCGGCCGTACCTCGAGCTGCGGCTCCGGTTCGACACGACCCACGCCGACGCGGTGCTGCCCGCGGCCGGGGTGAACTGCCCGCGGGTGGTCGACTACATCGACACGATCGTCGACGCGGCCCTGGCGTCGGACTTCGGCGCCAGGGCCCCGACGCCCTGACGGCCTGACCGGTCGGCCGAGCCGCTCAGTTCTCCGCCGGGAGACCCTGGATCGCGACGATTCCGCACGTCCCTCCCGAGCACGAGCCCTCGCACCGGTAGTGGTTGTCGCCCGGAGGAATCTGACGCCAGCTGCACCCCGACCCGCTGGCGCAGGTACAGTCGAACCCGACCACCGGCTGGGGCTTCGGCTTCTTCCAGCTGATCTTCAGCGCTCCGTTCGCCAGGTGGTGCGACCAGTACTCGGGATTGACGGTGAGCGTGTTGCCCTCGATCCGAATCCCCTCCACGACGGCGGGCGTGGAGGCAGCGCCTGCGGATCCCGCCGAAGCGAGCTGTCCGAGGATGGCTGCGATCAACAGACCTGCCGGGATGAACCTGGACATGATGCGTCTCCTACCGGCCTCGATGGGCCGTGCACGTGGTTGATGGAGGTCGTGTTCCGGACGAACCCGGAGCTCAGGGAGCGGTCTCGATCAGGATGACGTCGAATCCGCAGTTGCAGCCGCCGGACGACTGGCAGTGAATGTCCTGACCGTCCACGGCCGCCGCGCAGCTCCCGTCGCCTCCCGCGGTCGTGCAACGGCAGACGATCCCCGAGACGGGCTTCGGCTTCGGCTTCTTCCAGCTGAGCTCGATGGCGCCGTTCACCATCCGCGCGGTCCAGAACTCCGGGTTCAGCGTGACCGTACCGCCGGTGACGCGCATCCCTTCGACCAGGCCCGGAGTCAACGGGACGCGGTGGGGGGTGGGCTCGGCGGCCGACGCGGCTCCACCGAACGACAGGGTGATCAGGGCGATCGCAGCCGACGCGATGTTCATTGGGCACCTCCGCTCCCACAGTCACCCGTGAGGGGGAGCCGAAGTGTCGCAGGTGTGTCGCAGGGGGTACCCCGACGCCTAGCCAGGAGCACCGACCGAGTCGTCTCCCGTCGCCCGCTGGGCGGTCTCGTCCGGG
>JBEBJW010001115.1:0-3048 GCA_040079715.1 Myxococcota bacterium
GGGGTGGCGATCGACCTCGTGTTTCCGGACACGAGCGCCGACGGGCACCTGATCCCCGGCGACGTGCTGCTCGAGATCGACGGGTTGACCGTCGCGAACAACGGGACCGTGTACGACGACGCCGGCTTCGGCCCCGTCGGACCTCCGGGCGGCGACGGGAACGGGCGCGCCGACGGCCTGTGGATGGACCTGCTGGCGATCGTCGACCGCCATCAGGTCGGAGACGCGCTCCAGGTGCGGATCCTCCGCGACGGCGCGCGGACCACCCTGGCCGTGACGCTGAAGGCGTGGCAGGCCGCGGCCCGGTTCGCCGACCAACACGACAAGCAGCCGCGGTACTACGTGTACGGCGGGCTCGTGTTCGTGCCGCTCGACCTGGAGATGCTGAAGATCTTCGGGTGGGAGTGGCGCAGCACCGCAGACAAGGTGCTGCTGCACGAGTTCCTGCTCCGACCGTACCGGGACCCGGACCAGTGGCGGAAGGAGCGGGTGGTGTTGATGCGGCGGTTGGATCATCCGGTCAACTCCACGATGGCCTGGTACCAGAACATGGCGGTCGAGCGGGTCAACGGGCGCGACATCACCGGCCTCGCCGACCTGATCGACGCGCTCGCCACCAACGTCGACCGGTTCCAGGTGATCGAGTTCTCGAACAACCGCCTCGCGGTGCTCGATCGGGCCGAGGCCGAGCACGCGAACCCCGAGATCCTCGAGCGATACGGCGTCGCGCGGGACCGGAACCTGTGACCGGGATGGACCTCCGATGACCACGTTCCGTTCCCCCGACGAGGCGACCGATCCGGGCGAGTCGCGGCTCGAGCGCCTGCAGCGCGGCGTGGTCGGGCTGCTCGTGTCGTACCAGGAGTACGACGCCGATCGCCCGTGGATGAAGCGGTACCCCGCGACCCGGTTCGCTCAGGCCGCGGTGGTCGACGGGCCGTACCTGCTGACCACCGCGCAGATGGTGGCCGGCGCCACGATGATCGAAGCCGAGCGCGAAGGGCGCCCGCCACGGGCCCGGGTCCGGGTGGTCCACCAGGACCCCGAGCTGAACCTGACCCTGCTCGCGGTCGACGAGCCCGGGTTCTTCGACGGGCTCCGCCCGCTCGAGCTCGCCACGTCCACCCCGACCGGCGGCACGGTCGAGACGGTCCGGTGGCGGGCGCAGCAGTTCGAGGTCGCGGCCACCCGGGTCAAGCGGATGGTCGTCGGCGAGGTGTACTTCGGCCGGCTCCGCCACGCGTTCCTGCTCGGCCAGACGGACCTGACCGAGGGCGGGTGGGCCGAGCCGGTGGTGCTCGGTGACCGGCTGATCGGCATCTCGTCCGGCCAGGACGAGCAGACGGCGTGGACCGTGCCGTGCGAGCTGCTCGGGGCGTACCTGGCCCAGGCCCGGGATCCGTCGCGGTACGTCGGGTTCGCGGTGGTCCGATTCGCGTGGCAGTCGAACATGGACCGGGCGCTGGCCCACTGGCTCGGCCAGGAGGGCGCGCAGCAGGGCGTCGTGATCCGGGCGATCCCGCGGGGGAGCACCGGCGACGGCGTGCTGCACAGCCGCGACATCCTGCTGTCGCTCGACGGGCACCCGATCGACTCGGCCGGATACTACCGTCACCCGCGGTTCGGCCGGATCGAGTTCACCAACATCGTGATCGACGGCCACCGGGTCGGCGACGTGGTCCCGGCGACGGTGCTCCGGCAGGGCGTCGAGGTCGAGCTGTCGTTGACCCTCCGCGGCTACACCAACGGGACGGACCTGATCCCGCTCCGCCGCGGCAACGAGCCGCCTCCGTACGCGATCGTCGGCGGGCTCGTGTTCGTCGAGCTCGACGGCGACTACCTTCGCACCTGGGGCAACGAGTGGTGGAACCGCGCGCCCACCCGCCTCGTGTCTGCGTTCTACCTCGAAGAGGGCGGGCAACGCCCGGACCGGCGTCGGATCATCGTGTTGTCCCACGTCCTGCCGTCGGCGATCACCCTCGGGTACCACGACTGCCGGGATCTGCCGGTCCACACGATCGACGGGCAGCCGGTGGACTCGATCGCCGACGTGGTCGCCGCGTTCGACGCGGTCACGGGGCCGTTCGTGCGGGTCGAGTTCTTCGCGAACGAGGTCCGGCGCGAGGTCGTGCTCGACGCGACCACCCTGGCGGACGCCACGCGGCGGATCCTCGAGGACTTCGGGATCCCGGCCGGTCATCGGCTGGCGGAGCGCGCGGTCCCGTCGCTCGACTGACCGTTCGCGGTTACCCGGGCGGGATGCACACCCAGCGCTGGACGTCCGACGAGCTGCTGTACGCGATGCGGTCCGGCGAGCCGCAGCCCCCCGACGCGATCCGCGCGTTCGTCGCCGGGGTGGTCGACGGCTCGGTGTCCCGCCCGCAGGCGGCGGCGTGGCTCGCGTGGGCGTTCGTCCGCGGCCTGACCGACGACGAGACGGTGGCGCTGACCCGGGCGATGACCGCCTCGGGCGCGACGCTCCAGTGGGGCGACGGGCCGGAGATCGTCGACAAGCACTCCACCGGCGGGGTCGGCGACAAGGTCAGCCTCGTGCTGGCGCCGCTGTGGGCCGAGCTCGGGTACCGGGTGCCGATGGTGTCCGGTCGAGGCCTGGGGCACACCGGAGGCACCCTCGACAAGCTCGAGAGCATCCCCGGGTACCGCACCGACCTCGACGAGGCAGGTCTGCGGCGGGTGCTCGCCGACGTCGGGTGCTTCGTCAGCGGCCAGACCGCGTCGCTCGCCCCGGCCGACGGCGTGCTGTACGCGCTCCGCAACGAGACGTGCACCGTGGAGTCGATCCCGCTGATCGTCGGGTCGATCCTGTCGAAGAAGCTGGCGGCGGGCGTGTCGCGCCTGGTGCTCGACGTGAAGTGCGGGTCCGGCGCGTTCATGCAGGCCGAGGACGACGCGCGGGCGCTCGCCGCCGCCCTGGTCCGGGTCGCGCGCGGGGCGGGCACCACCTGCTCGGCGCTGGTGACGAGCATGGATCGGCCGCTCGGCCGCGCGGTCGGCAACGCGCTCGAGGTCCGCGAGGCGATCGCGACC
>JBEBJW010001116.1:0-3047 GCA_040079715.1 Myxococcota bacterium
CCGCCGCGGCGGGGACCTCGCCTCGCCGAAGGGGGCGGAAGTCCTGCGGCGCCTCGGTCGCCGGGCGATCTGGCCGGGGCGGATGGTGCCGCTCGACGGGTAGCGAACGGGCGCACGCCGGGCGAGGAGGGGAACATGCAACGGGTCAGGCGGACCGGATGCGCAGGGTAAACGTCGTCTCGTACTCCCTGCGCTCGGAGTAGTCCGCGATCGGCGTCCCCTCCTCGATCAGGAACACCTCCGAGCTTCGTCCGAAGCTGGCGCACCTCGGTGTCGGCGAACGTGATGGGCCCTGGCCGTTGCAGCCGATCGAGCACGAGCCGGATGGGCACGGTCTGCTCGGGCGTGTCCTTCAGGTCGGACGTGTCGGGCGAGGACAGCGAGAACGCGACCCCCGTCTTCGTGCGCTCCTTTCTCGGCGCCGCCACACCGCCCGGAGCTTCACGGTGGTCAGGTCCCGAGGCGCGCGGCCTATGCGGACAGTTCTTGGTCGAGACACCAGCTACACTTCGTGAAGCTTCCGGAGGGCTGATGTACGACTTCCTCTTCCGCCTCGACCAGCAGGTCGCGCGCGACTACCTCGGCTCGATCGCCGGTCGCACGATCTCTGACGAGGCCGGCGATGTGGTCGCGAGTGCACTCGGGGTCACACCGACCGCCGGGAAGAGTGCCTTCCACGTCGTGGGTGGCGTCGCCCTGGCAGCCAGCGTCGGTTACGTCGCCCACCGCGTGCTCACGCGATGAGCGCGGTCGAACGCCAGCTCGTAGGTTCGGTCTAGCCATGGGTCGCGAACGCGGGCCTTGGTACGAGGAGTTCGTGCGCGTCGCGCTTGCGGCGGCCCTCGACATCCCGATCGAGCGGATCGTCTCCGTGCGGCTTCCGGGCGTGGCCTTCGCGGGCCAGCTGACGCCCGAACACCAGATCGACCTCTACATCGTCGACGAAACCGCGGTGTCCCGGCTCGACACCATCATCGAGTGTCGCTGGCGCGGACCGGAGACGAAGGTCGACCAGAACGACGTCCAGGGGGTCGTCGGGGTGCGGAACAGCTGCCGAGCCACCAAGGCGCTCATCGTCACGAACACAGCGTTCACCGAAGGTGCGGTGCGCTTGGCGAGCGCGGAGCGTGTCGGGTTGACCGTGATCAGGCCGGTGGGTGCCGCCGCGACCGTCGCGGTCGTGGCGGACCGCGCAGCCATGCTTGGTGACTTCCAGGCCGTCGTACAAGGAGGCCACGCCCATGTCCTCGAGGTCGTGACGCGGGCCATCCCTCCGACCGAAGGCGTCCGGTTGGTCGTCTCGGCAGCCCCCGCCGGTGGAGGGCCCGCGCCGGCGCCCGCTTCTGCCCCGACGTACCAGACCACCGCGATGAGGCCGGGCCCGGGGCCCGGAGGCCACCAGACCACCTCGATCGGAGGGCTCGTAGGGGGCGGAGGCAGCGGAGGCCCTCCGCTCGGCGGACGGGGTGGCGGCGGAGGTCGCGGTTTCGGTCCAGGCGGGGGACGCCATGGCTGAGGCAGGCACGCACCGGAAGCCTTGGCGGGCATCCGAGCAGCAGGGCAGGTTCGGGGCTGCCTTCGCGACGCTGAACGCCGCCGCGGTCACCGCGCACCGGTTCTCCGTGACGTCCCGGCTAACGGACGGTCTCGTCCGCGAGCGAGATCCCGATCTCAGCGCCGTACTTCTGCCCGGCCGCCAGGAAGACGTCGTGCGGATTGGCGCGTAGTGCCGGGGGCGCGACCGAACAACCCGCGTGTCGGCGACCGCGCTGAGTACTACGCGAACTTCCTGCTAAGCCGCATCGCCACCGCCGTGCAGGTGCCACGGCAGGAGGACTTCGGAATCGACTTCATGGGTGCGCTTCTCCGTCGCGAAGGCCAAAGCCTTCGGGAGGGCCTGCGGTTCAACGTGCAGGTCAAGTCCAACACCGACCTGCTCTCGAAACCATTTGGTGCGCTCCGAAACGGGATGTGGCCGCACCACGAGGTCCACTGGCTCCTCGGGCTCGACCCGTACCCTGTGCCGCTCACGGCGTTGTTCGTCGGGGTGACGGACCTCCAGGGCGGCTCCCTCGATCTGTACACCACGGCGAACATGTTCCATGCGCGGTCGATGGCGGGCTACGCCACGGAGGTGCTTCTCGCTCCGAACGACGTCGACCGAGGGCCACGCCTCGCCTATGCGTTCGCAGAGGATCTGCCGTACACGAAGGAGCAGCTGGAGTCAGCTCCTCCGCCAGGGGACGGGAAGCGCTGGGTCGTCCGCCTCCGGAACCCCGTGGCACGGCTGACCGGCTCCATGGTGGGCGGTCCGGACCATGCCGTTGCCCCGGTTGTCGCGACGCTGGAGCGCTGGATCCACATCGACCAGCTCAACCGGGTGGCGGCGTTCTTACGGATTCCCTGCAGCTGGTACTTCGAGACGTGGGAGACAAACGTTCCCCCGGCACCTCATGCGCTACGCCCGTCTGTCTATTCTGGCTCTGGAGGAGTCGAGGATCTTCCCTACATGGAGGAAGTGCTTTCACCGATGCTGCTGGCGGTGATCGGGAACTACGACCGCGCGCGGGACCTCGAGGGAATCGTCCACTTGAAGCCCGCGGTGGAGATGCTCGCGAGGCGTGCGGAAGCCCGACGAACACGGAAGGGGTCGTAGCTCATCGCGGTGCTGTGGAGTCCGGGAATTCTGGCGGGAAGCGTCCGGGAACTCTGGCGGGTCGTGGTCAGGTTGGATCGGGGGGTCGGCGGTGTCAACCACGCCCGGGGGCTATGGACGCTGACGCCGCCATGGACGCTATGGACGGGCGTTGTGGGCGCGGCGGCGAAGGTGGGCCGTGCGCCCCGCCCAGAGCGCCCACAGCGGCTTGCACGACGTGGCGGGGGGCGCCCGGGGCGACCCCAGCAGCGGCTGGGCCACGTCGCCCACAGCGCCCACAGCCCCTACTGCGTGTCCGAGGTTTCCGGATTCTCGGATCCGCCCGGAAGATCGGCCTGGTCGGCGTGTCGCGTGCGGTACGACCGCCCGCCCAGGACGATGTGGGCGCCGC
>JBEBJW010001117.1:0-3046 GCA_040079715.1 Myxococcota bacterium
TGGTCCGGCGTGGGCACGGTGTTCCCGACCTCGCCCGCAGACGGGACCTCGGCCGACCAGGACGTGCTGGACTGGGTCGCGGCGAACGGCGGGACGGTCCGGGCGGGGCCGCTCGACACCGCAGACGGCCGGATCGCGGTGTGCGCGGACCCGGAGGGCGCGGTGTTCGTGGTGGTCCGCCGGACCCCATGAGGTCCGGCGGTGCGTCGGGCTCCGGGTCTGCCGGTGACCGGTCCGGTCAGGCGGCTTCGCTGTCGGCGGCCGCCGGTGGCACCAGCCCGAACGGCATCGGCGCCTCGGCTGCGCACATCGGCGCCGCCGGGACCCGCGCGGCGCGGTGGAAGGTCGGGAGGACCGAGCCGGCCGCCACCGGATCCACCATCCGGACCGTTCGCGCCACCGCCCCGTAGCTCCGATCGAACGCCGCGGTCGCCGCGTCGAGCGCCGCGCTGGTGCGGCTGTGGTCCGCCGTCGCCGCCTCGGATGCCGTCACCCGGTCCTCGAGGGTCACACTCGCGCCGCGGAGCGCGTCGAGCAGCGCGAGATCGCCGGTCAGGGCCGGCCGGCTCCGCGCGACCAGATCCAGGCGCGGCATCTGCTCGAGCCGGGTCCGGACCGCCTGGGTCAGAAACTTCGTCGGCGGCAGGTTGCCCATCAGCGGCCGGATCTCCCGCTGGACCTCGGTCTGTCCGGTGGCGGCGTAGGCCGAGTGGAGCCACCGCTTGAGCGCGGCAGCGAACGCGAGGTCGGCGGCGGCCCGGCGGTCGGTCGCGACGGTGGCGGCGAGCGCGGCGCCGTCGTTCGCGACCCGGGCGGCCTCGTACGCCACCGCGATCGGCTGGAAGTCGGTGGTGATCAACGTCGACACGGCGGCGTGAACGCCGGTCCAACCCAGCAGACGCGCGACGGCGGCCAGGCAGGTGGCGCGCTCACCGTGGTTGATCGGGCGGACGGACTGGGTCATTCGACGAACCTCGCGCAGGCATCCCGGGGGATCCGGGGCCGGAGTCAGGCTCCGACCGATCCACGACCCACCGGGTCGGATGATTGCCGTCGAAACAATTCGTGACGTGCGGGCAGCGTTCGTCGCTCCGGGAGGCCCCGGAACGGATCCAGCGCCGCAGATCGCCGCGCAGGGAGGCCTCGGAACGGATCCAGCCCCGCAGATCTCCGCGCAGGGAGGCCTCGGAACGGATCCAGCCCCGCGGATCGCCGCGCAGGGAGGTCTCGGAACGGATCCAGCCCCGCGGATCGCCGCGCAGGGAGGTCTGGAACGAATCCAGCGCCGCGGATCGCTGCGCAGGGAGGTCTCGGAACGGATCCAGCGCCGCGGATCGCCGCGCAGGGAGGTCTCGGAACGAATCCAGCGCTGCGGATCGCCGCACAGGCTGGGTCCAGAACGGATCCATCGCCGCGGATCGCCGCGCGGGGAGCCTTCGGACCGGATCCAGCGCCGTGGATCGGCACGGGCTGGATCCGGAACGGATCCGGCGCCGCGGATCGCCGCACTGCGGCGCCGGTGTCGAGGTCCTCGCCGTGCCCACGTCGGCGCTCCGATCCACGACGCTGGACGCAGCAGATGCCAGAACGAAGAACGCCCCGTTGGCTTTCGGCCAACGGGGCGTTCAGGAGAAGTTGCGGGGGCAGGATTTGAACCTACGACCTTCGGGTTATGAGCCCGACGAGCTACCAGGCTGCTCCACCCCGCGACAGGCACCACCTAGTTAACCCTGGCCGAGGACCCGTCAAGCCTGGCCGGAGAGATTGCGGCGCCGCTTGGCAGCCGCCGCCTGCTTCCGCCCCAACGACTTGAACTTCGGCGGCTTCGCCTTCGCGAACCCCTTGCCGCGCTTCTTGCCGGTCCGCGCCGGGCGGGTGCCGGACGCGAGCTCCCGCAGGCGCTGGACCTCTTCGCCGGTCAGCGGGCGGACTTCGCCTCGCTGCATCCCGCGGCAGGTGATCGTCGCGAAGCTCTCGCGGCGGAGCTTCGACACCGGGTGCCCGAGGGCCTGGAGCATCCGCCGGACCAGCCGGTTCCGCCCCTCGGTGATCGTGATCTCGACCCACGCGTTGTGGCCGTCGGTGGTGTCGACCACCCGGGCCTTCGCGGGCGCGGTCTTGCCGTCGTCGAGGAACACGCCGTTCCGCATCGCCTCGAGGTCCCGCTGGTCCGGCTCGCGGTACACCTTCGCCAGGTACCGCTTCGGCACCTGGTTCTTCGGGTGGGTCAGCGCGTTCGCGAGGTCGCCGTCGTTGGTGAGGAGCAGCGCCCCCTCGGTGTCGAAGTCCAGCCGCCCGACCGGCTCGATCACGTCGGCCAGCGAGCCCAGGTGGTCGAACACCGTGGCCCGGCCCTCGGGGTCGTCCCGGCCGGTGATGCAGCCCTTCGGCTTGTACATCACGTAGTACACGCGCTGGGGCTCGGGCGGGAGCGGCCGCCCCCCGATCCGGACGTGGTCGACCTCGGGATCGACCAGCATCACGCCGGTCGCGACCACCCCGTTCACCATCACCTCGCCCTCGGCCACGAGCCGCTCGGCCTCGCGTCGGGACGCCACGTTGCGCTGGGCCAGCAGCTTCGCCAGCCGGATCTTGCCGTCTTCCACCGTCACCTCCTGCGCAGGCGCCTCTCGGCGTGCCGCGCGGACCAGCGACGGACTAACCCGGGTCCTCGCCCGGCGCCCGCTCCCCGGGTTCGGGCGGCAGATCCGACCCGTCGTCGACGGCCTCCCCGGCCGCTCCGGCCTCCCCAGCGCTCGAAGGACCGGGTGGAGCCCCCGGACCCGTCCCATCCGCCGGACCGCCAGGCGCGGCCGTGCCGGCGTCGCGCGGCCCGTCCGCGACCCCGACTGCAGCGACCGCCACCGGGGCGACGGCGCCTGCATCGACCGCGACTGCGTCGGCCGCGACCGCGTCGGCTACCTCTGGGACACCGTCGCCGGCAAGCAACGGGCACTGCTCGACGGCCACCGCGGCTCCGTTCGCGCGGCCGCCTTCTCGCCCGACGGCATGTCGTTCGTCACCGGCGGCACCGACCGCCGCGTGC
>JBEBJW010001118.1:0-3046 GCA_040079715.1 Myxococcota bacterium
CGTCGGATCCACGGTCGCGGTCGTGGTGGTCGTCCCGGTCGGGGGCCCGGTGGTGGTGTCGGCGGGCGGACCGACCGTCACCGTGGCCGTCGCCCAGCCGCGGGTCTCGGGCCGCGCCCGCTGGGTCCCGTCCGCGAGCGGCCACCCCGGCCGGTCGAGCGCCGTCGCCCCCGCCGTCGCGACCGCCATCACCTCGAGCGCCGTGCCCTCCGGCGCGTCCACGACCCAGGTGCCGTCGGTCGACACCGCGACCCCGTCCACGTACACCGCGATCCCGTCGACCCCGTCCGGGTGGCTCGCCGCCACCGTCAGCACCCCACCGGCGGGCGCGGTGGCCGGGATCGTCACCACCGGCCGGTGGGCGAACGGCGCGGTCAGCGGGTCGCCGAGCACCAGGTTCTGCCAGTACAGGAACTGCTCGGCGTACAGGTAGCTCTCGCCGAGGGTGTAGCCGGCGGTGTACAGCACCAGCGCCCCGGCGGTCGGGAACGGGTTGTTCAGCGGCTCGGCGACCGTCCCGTGGACCCCGGTGGCCCCGGCCCGCACGAACCGCGCGATCGACGTCTGCGACTCCGACGCCGGGCAGGTCCCCGTCGCCTCGTCGCACACGAAGTTCTGCGGGACGGCCCCGTACGAGGTGAGGTTGTCGACGATCGCGCCCGGGGCGTAGTCGACGCCGTCGATCGCGCCCCGGAGGTCCGCCGACCCGGTGAAGTACGCCGACACCGCGATCCCGGACAGCGCGGGATCGTACGGCGCGATCCACGTCGCCGGGACCCCGGCCTCCGCCAGCCGGCGGGTGGCGAGCTCGCACTCGGGGTCGCGCGCCCCGCGGGCCTCGTCCGCCGCGGCCATGCACACCACCGGCGCCGTCGGGAATGCGCCGTCCGCCGCGACCCCGCGGTCGATCAGCGCGAGGGCGTCGGCGTGGTCGAACCCGTCGAGCCGGGTCACCACGAACAGCGACCCCGTCAGGTCGTAGCTGCCGGTCGCGTGCGGATCCCGCCGATCGAAGCCGAGCGGGAGCAGGTCGAGCGCCTGGAGGGCGCAGGTCGACGCGTACCACCCGGCGTACGGGTTCGACAGCGCGAGGTCGCCGGGCGCGCAGTATCCACCGACGAACGCCGGGTTCGGGACGCTCGCCTGGGCGTACCCGGCGGCGTCGAGCTGCGGGGTGCCGAAGATCTCGCCCGCCGGACCGGTCCCGCGACCGACCTGGAGCGCGGCCTCGAGCCCGACCACGTAGGTCGGCAGGGTCACGACGTACGGCAGCCCGCGGACGGTGACCATCGCGTCGATCTCGTCCGGGTCCGGCAGGGCGGCGAGGCAGGCCTCGACCGGGTCGCGGACCGACGCCTCGAACGTCGGGACGTCGATCTGCGCGACGGCGGGGTCGATCCCGGTCAGCCCGCAGGCCTGCGCCGCCGGGACCGACCGCGCGGCCCGATACGCGTCGGCGACCTCGACCGCGTCGGGATCCTCCGCGTTGTACACCACCACCACGTCCATCGGGCCGAGCCCGCCGAACGCCACCCCGACCGCGCCGAGCATCCACATCGGGCGAGTGTACCCGCCGGAGCGACTTCGTCAAATCGACTGGACAGCCTGGATTTCCGCCCGGCTCCGAGACCGACGGATAGCCTCGTCCCCGTGGGAGGCGGGGAATGGTCGTGGGGTGGCTCGGCGTCGCGGCGGCGGCGCCCGGGGTGGTGATCAACGAGCTCGTCGCGAACCCGTCGGGGGACGACGCGGGCGGCGAGTGGGTCGAGCTGGCGAACCCGACCGACATCGCGGTCGACGTCGGCGGGTGGACGGTCGCGGCCGGGACGTCGTCGTACCGGTCGTCGGCGCCGATCGCTGCCGGGACGGTGATCCCACCCGACGGGCACCTGGTGGTCCCGCTCGACGGCGCGTTCCTGCCGACCGCGACCGGGGGCGCCGACGCGGTCCAGCTCCGCGACGCGGGCGGCGCGCCAGTCGACACCGTGGTGTACGGCTCCCCGAACGACGACGGGTGGCTCGACGACCGCGGGGAGCCCGCCGAGTCGCTCGGGCCGGTCCCGGCCGACGACGCGGCGCTCGGGCGGTGGCCGGACGGCGCCGACTCCGACCGGTCGGGGATCGACTGGATCCCGCTACCGTACCCGACCCCCGGCGCGCCGAACGACGCCCCGCCCGCGACCTGCGGCGGACCCGGGTCCGGGCTGGTGATCGCCGAGCTCGCGCCGGATCCGGACGGGGTCGACGACGGGCGCGAGTGGGTCGAGCTGCTCCACACCGGCGACGCGACGCTGGATCTGACCGGCTGGTCGCTCGAGGTCGCGACGTCCGGCTGGTCCGCGCGGTTCACCTGGGGCCCGACGACGATCGCCCCGGGCGAGCGGTGGGTGCTCGGGGGCCCGGAGGGGCCGCCGGCGGACGTCCTCGTCGACGGCCTCGGCCTCGGCAACGCCACCGCCAGCGCCGACGGGGTCCGGGTGGTCGACTGCCTCGGGTTCCCGGCGGACACCGTGCTGTACGGCGGGCCGAACGTCGACGGGCTGGTCGGCGACGGCGACGAGGATCGCGACGACGACGACGCGGACGACCTCGCGCCAGCGCCCGGCGCCGGGGAGGCGCTGTACCGGACGCCGGATGGGGTCGACACCGATCGGAGCGGCGTCGACTTCGCGGTCACCGCCGACCCGACCCCCGGGGCGCCCAACCCGGATCGGCCGCGGTGCGCGCCGGACGACGGCTCGGTCGCGCTGAACGAGCTGGTCCCGGACCCCGCCGGTGCCGACGACGACCGGGAGTGGGTCGAGCTGTACAACCGCGCCCCGGTCGCGGTCGCGGTCGGCGGGTGGTCGCTCGTCGCCGAGACCCACCCGGACGCGGCGTCGACCGCGGTCCTCCCGGCCGACGCTTCGATCGCGCCCGGCGGGTTCCTGGTGATCGGCGGGGCCGGCGCATCGCTCGACGTCCCGGTCGACGTGGTCGCCGCGCTCGACCTCGGCAACGGCACCGGCGGCGACGCGGTCCGGCTGGTGGACTGCGCCGGCGACCA
>JBEBJW010001119.1:0-3041 GCA_040079715.1 Myxococcota bacterium
CCTGGCGCAGCGCCCCCGGGGGACGACGCGCTGCCGATCCGTCTCGGGATCGGCGCGGTGACCGGGACGGCGGTGTCGGTCGGTGGCGAGCTGTCGCTCGGGCTCGCGGTCGGGCCGGGCGCGGTCGAGCTCCGGGGCGGCGTGCACCACCTGCGGCCCGCGTCCCGCGCGATCCCCGGCCTGGCGGACACCGACCGGACCGTCGGCGAGGTCCAGCTCGCGGCGACCGCGTGGACCCCGGTGGCGGTCGGGGTCGCGGTCCGGGCTCAGTTCAGGCCGACGCCGCGCCTCGGCCTCGGCCCCACGGCCCGGCTGGTGCTCGCCGACCGGCGCGCCCGGGTGGTGCTGCGGCTCGACGGGTTCGCCGAGCCGTTCCCCGAGGAGCGCGCGCTCACCGCGGGCGACGTGGCCGTCCGGGCGCAGTCCCCGGTGCTGTACGCGGTCGGCGGGCTCGAGCTCGGGTGGCGGGTCCGCCTCGATTGAGCAGACCGGGGCCCGGAGGCTCACACGGAATTTCCAGCGGAGCTGATCGGCCTCGAACCGATGACCGAGCCAGGGAAATTTGCCGTGGGAGTGGGCCCGGGCTGCGGGACAATTGACCGCACACGTGTCACCGGAGGGACGCGCCGCGCCACAGGTACGCGGCGCCCACCGACCCCGCCGCCGGCGCGCCCGCGGCGAGATCCGGGACCCCGTCGCGGTCGAAGTCGGCGACCACCACCGGCCCGACGCCGAGCTGATCTCCGGCGTACGTCGGGTAGGTGTCGACCGGATCCGACGCGAGATCCCACACCGCGGCCGGGCGCCCACCGCCGAACCGGATCAGCGACCACGGGTTCGGCGGGCCGGTGACGGTGAAGCCCCCGTTCGCCGCCACCGTGACGGTGTCCGGCCGGGTGAACACCGCCAGCTCCGCCCCGCCGTCGCCGTCGAGGTCGAGCGCGGCGAGCCCGGCGCCGAACCCGTTCGCTGGACCGCCGACCACGCGCACGTCCGGGTCCGTCCCGGTCGCCACCGGACCGAACCACACGCCGACCTCGCCGGCGCCCCCGTCGGCCCCCGGCGCGCCGACCGCCAGATCGACGGCGCCGTCTCGGTCGAAGTCGGCGATCGCCAGCGCCGCGCCGGTGTGATCGAGCGCCGCGCCGTCGAACACGAGCTCCGCCTCGTCGGTCGACGCGTCACCGGTCACCGGGTGGAGGAACCCGTACACCCGATCGGCGGACGGCGCCCCGACGATCAGGTCCGCCGCGCCGTCGCCGTCGAGGTCCCCGACCACCACCGGGCCGGGCTCGTCGAACCCGCCGGCGGGGTCGGTGACCGTGTCCGCCCCGGCGTACAGGTCGCCGTACCGGAGCAGCGGGCCGCGGGTCAGGTACAGGCGCGCCGCGTCCCGGGCGAGCGCCAGGTCGATCCGGCCGTCGCCGTCGCGATCGCCCGCGCCGAGGATCAGCCGAGGCGGGCACTCGGCGTCTCCCGTCAGCCGTCCGACCGCGTCCTCGTCGAGCCGGACCCCGTCGCGGACCGGTCCGGCGATCACCGCCAGGCGCGCGGCGTCGCCGCACACGACGGCCGCGAGATCCGCCCCGGGCTCACCGTCGAGCTCGCCGACCACCAGCTCGTGCGCGGCCTCCCCCCGCGCGACCAGGTGGATCGGCGCGTCCCGCGGGTGGTCGACCACGCCGGTCCACCCGCCGGACCAGACCGAGACGGTGCCGTCGTCGCCCTCGTACGGCGCGCCGACGATCAGGTCCGGATCGCCGTCGCCGGTCAGGTCGCCCGCGCCGAGCGCCCACCCGGTCGATCCGCCGGACGTCCGCCCGTACACCGCCAGATCGACCCCGTCCGGCCGCTCCACCGGCACCACCGTGGTCCGGAACAGCGCGCAGCCGCCCGCCCACCCGATCACCGCCACCCACACCGCGTCCACCCGTCGATCGTGCATCGTCCGCTCCCGTCGTTCGGTCCGGCCGAGGGTGTCGCCCGGCGTCCCCGCCGATCGGAGGTGTACAGTGATCGGCGCTCGACGCTCGGCGCACCCTGGTCCGAGGAGGCGCGATGTCCGTGATCCCGCTGCCGCTGGCGGCCCCACCGGCGCCGATCGTGGCGCTGGTCCGGGAGCTCGCCGGGCCGGGCGCTCCGATCGACGCGCTCGCCCGATCGGCGCTCCAGCGGCGCGCGGAGGCGCGGGATCGCCGATCGGACCGCGACGCGGCGTTGGACGTGGTGAGCTGCTGGTTGCTCGAAGCGCTGCACCGCGGAGGACCGGACGCGCCGGCCGCCCGCGCGCAGCTGGTGCGGATCTGGGCTCCGAAGGTCATCCGGTGGGTCGGGGCGACCGCCGGGCGACGGGTCGACCCCGAGGACGTGTCGCAGGAGGTCGTGTGTCGGTTCGCCGCCGCGGCCGACGGGCTGCGCGACGGGCTGGCGATCGGGGGCTGGCTGTGGCGGACGACGTACCTGGTGCTGCGGGAGACCGAGCGCCGGTCGTGGTTCGGGCGGTGGCTCGACGACGTGGGGTGGTTCGACCGGGCCGAGCACCCGGCCGAGCCGCCGATCGAGGCGGTGCTGCGCGAGGAGCGCCTGGCCGAGATCCGCGCCGTGCTCCACCGCCTGCCGCTCGAGTCGCGGTCGCTGCTGTGGGCAGCGTACGTCGAGAAGATGGACCGGGCGCGGATCGCGGAGCTGTTCGAGCTGCCGCTGGGGACGGTGAACCGGCGGTTGACCCAGGCCCGCAAGGCGTTCGTCGACGCGTGCCGCGCCCGCGGGCACGAGGGGGTGTTGCCATGAACCGCGATCCCGGCCGTCCGCTCGGCCCCGCCGACCTCGAGCGCCTCGACGCCGCCCTCGCCCCGACCGACGCGGACGTCGAGCGCCACGTCCGGGTCGCGCTCGCCAGGAGCAGCGGCCCGGTCCGACGCGTCCCGATCCGCGTGATCGCCGGGCTGGCGGCGGTCGGGTTCGATGAGGCCGGCAGTGCCGACCACTATGAGCGAACCGTCGAACCAGAGGAATGGATCGCCGATCTGCTCCGGCGGGAA
>JBEBJW010001120.1:0-3038 GCA_040079715.1 Myxococcota bacterium
GGCCAGGGTGGGGTGAACATGATTCAGCTTCGCCCGACGAAGTCAGGGGCGGAGGTGAATCCGCCGCCCGACGGTCCCGCGTCGACCACGGGCCCAGCGCGACGGGGTCCCGCGCGATTGGTGCCTGGGCGATGGGGACCCGTTCGAAGGCCAGTGCGACGGGACCTGGGCGCGACCCAGGGCCCGACGAAGCGCCCTACGGGTGCTCGGCGCCCGCGCCGGCGTCGCCGGACACGATCGTGCAGTACTTGGCGTAGATGCCGAGGATGTTCATCGTCGACGCGTCCACCGCGGAGATCTGCGTGATCCCGCCGGCGTTCGCGGCGGCGCGGATCCCGGCGTCACCGGTGGTGATCAGGCCGAGGATCGACGTGGCGCACGCCTCGCCCTTCTTCTTCCCGATGTTGTTGATCGTCGCCATGCCCGGGGTCGCGGCCGAGGCGTAGATCCCGGCGGTGGCGACGCCCTGACCCTGGAACGCGAACCCGGCGCAGGCGGTGAGGCCCAGCAGGGCGAACGGAATCACCAGCAGCTTGGTCATCGGATCACCCCGTCCCACTGACGATCGTGCAGTACTTGGCGTAGATGCCGAGGATGTTCATGATGGAACCGTCGACGGCGGAGATGTCCTTGATCCCGCCGGCGTCGGCCGCGGCGCGGATCGTCGCGTCACCGGTGGTGATCAGCCCGAGGATCGACGTGGCGCAAGCCTCGCCCTTCTTCTTGCCGACATCGTTCTGCGTCGCGTGGATCGGGGTGGTGGCGGAGGCATAGATGCCTCCATTGGCGACGCCCTGGCCCATGAAGCTCACCGAGGCACACCCGGTGAACACCATCAGGAGCAGGGGAACAGCCAACAACTTTTGCATCGGGCAGTCCTCCTCGACCGGCTGGGTTCCGGCCCGCCCGGACCCTAGCACGGAGGATCGCGGCGGTCACGTCTCGGTCACGTCTCGGATCCCGCCTCGGATCCCGCCTCGGATCATCCGTCGGTCGGTCGGGCCCGCCGGCGGGACGCGCGCGGCTTCGAAGCGGGCGTCTCGGGCGTGGGCGCCGCCACCGGGATCGCCACCGGGACCGCGGCCGCGAGCCCCTCGGCGGCCTCGAGCACCTTGGTCACCGACAGGACGTCGGCGTACGGCACGAGCCGCGGGTGGTCCGGCAGCTCACCCGCCTTCGCCCCCCGCAGCTTCCGGCTCACCGCGACGATCAGGTTCGGCGGGCCGTACCGGTCGAGGGTCGCGAGCCGCTCGGCCAGCGCGTCCGGACGCCAGTACCCGAGCAGCTCGACGTGGACCTCGCGCGGAGCCTGGCCCGCGCCGGCCCCGGCCGGGACCGCGGTCCGGAGGGTGAGGTCCGGGAACACGAGGTGCTTGTCGCCGACCGCGATCGGCAGCTCGCCCTCGGTCAGGGTCCACCCCCGGTCCTTGTCGGCGAACTGGGCGAAGAACTGGTCGATCGCCTTCGTCCGGTACGCCCCGGTGTCCGGGTAGTGGGACCGGAACCCGTCGGCGTCGGTGACCACGAGCTCCTTCCGGTACTTCCCCCGGGTCCACGCGACCGACGCCTCCATCCGCCACGGCCCGGGCTGGAGCAACAACGCGGGGAAGAACCGCGCGAGCTGCTGGCCGTACCGGGTGGACGGACCGAACACCGACATCGGGCCGTCCAGCACCAGCTCCAGGCGGTCGCCGACCCGTCGGGCGGTGTGGAGGAGCTGGTGGAACTTGACCCACCGGACGAGCTGGCGCATCCGCGGCGCGGTCGGGGCGTCGAGCACGATCCGGAGCTCGGTCGCGGCGAGGAGCAGGCCCTGGACCAGCGCGGTGTCGTACCGGTCGACCAGCCAGGCCGCGCTCGGTACGTCGAACGCCTCGATCCGGCGCTCGGTCGGCAGATCGCCGTACAGCGCCTCCCCGACGGCCTCGCCGGACACCCCGCGCTCGGTCCCGACCTCGTCGAGGAGCTGGCCGGCGGTGGGCCGACCGAACGGATCGTCCGGCAGGCCCAGCGGCCCGCGGGCGGCGGCGCGGAGGAACACGTCCCTCCGCAGCGCCGGCGGATCGAGGTCGACCGCGGTCTCGGCGGTGCACCGGTCCTGCGCGATCTTGACCAGCCCCCGCGCGAGCTTCGGACC
The DNA here is from genome assembly GCA_040079715.1 of Myxococcota bacterium. Taxonomy (GTDB): domain Bacteria; phylum Myxococcota_A; class UBA796; order UBA796; genus JACKER01. The sequence goes on from JBEBJW010001120.1 coordinate 2,138, forward strand.
GCCGTGGTCCGCCGGGTGCTCGCGCGCGGCGTCCTCGAGCTCGGTCGCGATCTCGCCGATCCGCCCGCGGACCTCGGCGGCGGCGCGGAACCCGTCGACGATCCGCTCGGCGAGCGCGAGGACCTCCGGATCGTCGCGGTCGGCGCGGACCGGGGTGATCGTCTTGCCGCGGACCGTCGCGACCACGAGGTCGGAGCCGAGCATCGATCAGGTCTGCGGCTCGGCGAGGGCCAGCAGCGTCCGGCGGACCGACAGCGGGATGTTCATCCGGCCGACCGCCTCGACGACCTCGTACAGCGGCTGCCCGGTCCAGCCCGCCTCGGACAGCTGCTCGACCAGCAGGAGCTGACCGGGGTGGTCCGGCGCGAGATCGAGCATCGGGCGGATCACGCCCGCCATGAACGCCACCGCGTCCGGCCGGGCGCGGATCCCCTCCAGCAGCCCGACGATCAGCGGGGTGTTGTCCGGGCCGTGCGGCGCGAGCGCGATCCGGACGATCCACCGGGCGTGATCGAGCGGCTCCCACCCGGAGGCCCGCCCGAGGCGCTCGACCGCCGCGCGGGCCACGTCGAGCAGCGCGGTGTCGAGGTCGTGGTTGCAGAACGCGACCACGGTGGCGTCGATCGTCGGGTCGTCCCACACGTCCGGCGCCGCGGCGGTGACGGCGATCCAGCTCCACACCGGCGACGCCCCGTCCCCGCGCGCCAGCACCTCCGACGCGGCGGCGAGCTCGGCGTCCGGGAACGTCGACCCGGCGACCGCCCCGGCCGCCAGCGGCAGCGCCCGCTCGGTCGCGACCGACGGCGATCGGAGCTGGGCCAGCGCCAACACCGCGCTCCGCGGATCCGCGGCCCGGTCGACCACCACGTCGGCCATCTCGCCCCACAGCGGCTCCTGCTGC
>JBEBJW010001121.1:0-3032 GCA_040079715.1 Myxococcota bacterium
GCCGAGCACCCGGTCGACGAGGCTCCGGTCCCCGAACCCGGTCGGATCGAGGCCGCCGATCGCGAGGATCGTGGCGGTCACGTCGCGCTGGTCGACCTGGCCCACGTCCTGCCACCCGCCGCCCGCGACCCCGCCCGGGGGCTTGATCAGCAGCGGGACCCGGATCGAGCCCTCGTACCCGAGCACCTTGCCGGTCATCTGGTGGTCGGCGATCAGCTCGCCGTGGTCCGAGTGGACGATGATCCACGCCGCGTCGTACAGGCCGGCGTCGCGCAGCGCCTGGAACAGCTCGCCGATCCCGGCGTCGACCATCGACACCTTCGCGTAGTAGTGCGCCCGCAGCGCCCGCGCGGTCGGCTCGTCCCAGGTCTCGAACTTGACGCCGAGGTAGGTCTGGGTCAACGGCGCGATCGGCTCGGTCGGCGGCGCGAGGATCGCGAGCGGCATCGCCGGATCGTTCACGTCGTACCGGGCGAGCCACTCGGACGTGGGGTCGAACGGCTTGTGCGGCCCCGGGAAGCACACCTGGAGGTACAGCGGCGCGTCCTCCTGGTAGCTCCGGACGAACTCGGCAGCGGTCCGCCCGCAGAACGAGTCGAGGTGGTCGAACGTCGACAAGCCCCACGGGGCCGCGTCCGGCGGCGCGCTGTCCCACTGGTACCCGAGGATGTAGTCTTGCCACCGGGTGTACTTGTCCGGCTCGCCGGCGGGGGTCGACGCGGTCAGCCAGTCGGAGTGCGCAGACTCGTAGTTCCACTGCTGCGGATCGGGCAGCTCGACCGCGTCGGTGAACCCCCACGCGACGAGGAGGTCCTTGTGGTCGTCGAAGTGGCCGCGCCCGTCGTGGAGGTGGGTCTTGCCGACGACCATCGCGTGGTACCCGGCCACGTCGCGGAGCTGGCGGACGTGGCTCTGGAGCGACGGATCCGGCAGGATCACGTTGTCGAACACCTTGTGCTCGAACACGTGCAGCCCGGTGATCATCGTGGTGCGCGCCGCCCGACACGACGGGCCGTTGGTCACGCAGGTGGTGAACTTCACCGCCTCGGCCGCGAACGCGTCGAGGTTCGGGGTGACCGCGATCGGGTTGCCGGTGATCCGCAGCGCGTCGAACCGGAGCTGATCGACGTACACGTAGACGATCGGCGGCCGCCCGGACGGGGTCCCCGTGTCCGGCGTGCCGGTGTCCCCCGTCGTGTCCGTGTCGGGGTCGGGTCCGTCCCCCCCGCCGGGCCGGTCGGATCCCGGCGACCCGGCGGCACAACCGACGGCGAACCCGGAGGCTCCGGCGAGCAGGTGGCGGCGCGACAGGCGGATCACGTCGCGGATCGTACCCCGTCCCTACCGCCGCGACTCGATCAAGTTGGTCGGCGACATCACCATGAACGCGAGGAACGTGAGCGGGGCGGTGATCCACCCGATGAAGAACGGCATCAGCGCGAAGTTGACCGCCTGGAGGACCCAGTAGCTGATCATGATCGCGAGGCCGGTGCCGACCTTGCCCGCGTACAAGTGCCCGATCCCGAACGTCTGCGCGACCAGGCCGGGTCCGACCTCGAGCCCGACCGCGACCATGCTCTGCTGGCGATTCATGGGGACCTCCAGTCCATCATACGCCGGAACGGTGCAGGATCTTGCATCGTCCGGTCCGGACCGTCGCGCCGCGCCGTGGACTCCGGGCGTCCGCGGTGTGATGAACCAGTGGGAGTGCCGATGAACGTCGCCCTGTTCCTGACGCCGAAGTCCGAGGTCCAGTGCGTGTCCGCGCGGGTCACCGTCCGGCAGGCGGCGGATCACCTCGAGCGGCACGGGTACACCGCGGTCCCGATCCTCGACGACGAGCAGCGATACGTCGGCACGCTGACCGAGGGTGACCTGCTGCGGGCGATCCGGGCCGATCCGAGCGTGGACGTCGAGTCCACGCGGGTGTCGCGGGTGCCGCGGCGGCTCGAGAACCGCGCGGTCGACGTGACCGCCGAGATCGCCGAGCTCGTCCAGCTCGCGGTCCACCAGAACTTCGTCCCGGTGGTCGACAGCCGCGGCGTGTTGATGGGGATCGTGACCCGGCGGTCGATCCTGACCTGGCTCCGGAGCCAGGCGGGGCTCGGCGGCGGGTGACCGGGGCGCCGCACCCCACGGTGTGCCGGATCTGCGAGTCCGCCTGCGGGCTCGTCGCCGAGGTGGCGGACGGCCGGGTGGTGGCGCTCCGGCCGGACCCGGACGACCCGGTGTCGCGCGGGTACGCCTGCCGGAAGGGCACGACGTTCCACGAACGCGTCGCGCACCACCCGGATCGCCTCGTCGCAGCGCGCGTCGACGGTCGCTCGGTCCCCAGGGACGCCGCGATCGCCGAGGCCGGGCGACGCCTCGCCGCGGCCCGACGTCGATCCGGCCCGACGTCGATCGGGGTGTACAGCGGCAACGCCGTCGGGCACTCGTTCGGGGCGGTGCTCGCGGTCGAGGCGCTCCGCGGCGCGTTCGGGACCCGGCGGCACTACTCGTGCCTGACCCTCGACAACAGCGAGGTGTTCGTCGTCGCCGATCGGGTGTTCGGCAACCCGCTGGCGACGTTCGTGGCCGACTACGCCGGCGCCGACCTCGTGGTCCTGTTCGGGACGGACCCGCTCGGCTCCCAGGCGTCCGCCGCCCAGTCCCACCCGCGCGCCACCGCGGACCTGCGGGACGTCGCGCGCCGCGGCCAGCTCGTCGTGGTCGATCCGCGCCGGTCGGTCACCGCCGCCCAGGCGTCGGTCCACCTCCAGCCGCGGGTCGGCGCGGACCTGTTCGCCCTCGCCTGGCTGGTCGGCGGCGCCACCTCGGACCCGGCGCTGCGGGCCGCCTGCGCCCCGTACGACCTCGACCGGGTGGCCCGGGTGACGGGGGTGACGGGCGCGCGGTGGGTCGCCCTCCGGGACGCGCTGCACGCCGCGGAGCGACCGCTCGTGTGGACCGGCCTCGGGGTGCTGCTCGGCCCCCACGGGACCCTCGGGTGGTGGCTGACGGTGGCGCTCCAGCACGCGCTCGGCGGGCTC
>JBEBJW010001122.1:0-3029 GCA_040079715.1 Myxococcota bacterium
GATCCGGCCCGACCGACGGACCGGCGGTCAGCCCGAGGATCGCCGCCCCGCGCGCCCGGATCCCGGGGTGCGGCGACGACAGCGACCGCCACCCGAGCGTGGTCGACGCGGCGTCCACGGCGACGATCAGCAGGTCGAGCGCCCGCCCGGCGAGCTCGGGGTCCGACCCGGCGGCGGCGTCGCGGATCGCGGGGAGGCCCGCTGCGCCCGCGTCGAGCACCAGGTCGAACGCCCGGTTCCGGACCTGCGGATCCGGGTCGGTCACGAGCTCGGCCGCGACGGGCTGGTGATCGCGGCCGAGGAGGGCCGACACCGTCAGCGCGCCTGCCCGTTGCGCCGGATCACCGGTCTTCGCACGATCGAACGCCCGATCGCGGAGGGGCTTCCGGGTCCACCCCAGATCGCCCCCAGTCCCCGTACCGTCCACCACCGCGGCGTAGATCTCGTCGACGTCCATGGTCCAGGAACGTAATGGCCACGGGCGGTCCATCGACCAGCCGGTGGTGGATTTCCAGTCAAACAGCGGTCGACCCGGTTCCGGCCCGACGCAATCCGGACTAGCTCTGAGCTTCACCCAGCGAGGGACGTGGTGATGGCGCAGTGGCTCGTCATGCGGGGGGACACGAAGTTCCCGGTCCAGGGGCTCGCCGAGCTCGAGTCGCTCGCCCGCACCGGCGGGATCGGCTCGGGTGACATGATCCAGCCCCCCGGGACCACGGATTGGCTGTACGCGGCCGACATCCCGGAGTTGAAGCGGATCCTCGAGCGCTCGTCGTACGACGACGACGACGAGCCCGGCTCCCGGTCGGCGCTCGGCGGCGCCGCGATGGTCGCGATCGCCGGGGTCGCGGTGGCTGCGCTGATCGGGGTGATCCTGATCGGCGGCGGTACCATGCTGTACTTCGCCACCCAGATCGACGCGACCGAAGGCGGGTTGATCGGCGAGAACGGCCTCAGCTTCTCGGAGATGATCGTCACGTCGGAGGGGGCCGGGCTCCGCGACGATCCGGCCGACGCCGCCCGGATCTCGACGTCGGTCCCGAAGGACTCCACCCTCGAGCTGCTCGCGAAGCGGGGCGAGTTCTACCGCGCCCGATCGAAGGCCGGGGCCGAGGGGTGGATCCCGGCGTCGCAGGTGATCCCGATGTACCAGCTCGGCGGGGCCGACGTCCGCGCCGAGTACGACCCGCTGTACAACCCCGACCGGTACGTCGAGGTGATGAACGCGCGGTGGATGCAGCTCCCGCCCGAGAAGGGGCAGGTGGAGGCGTCGAACATCACCGCGTTCGAGTTCATGATGTCGAACAGCTCGAAGTACCCGATGACCGACCTGAAGATCCTGGCGACGATCAAGGACACGCAGGGTCACGAGGTCGAGCGGATCGAGATCCCGATCGAGGGGATGATCCCGGCGGACGGGTCGACGTTCGTGGGCACGCTGTCGTCGGAGCCGGCCGACGAGAACGGCATGAAGAAGCACAAGAAGCCGAAGCCGGGCGATCCGCCCCCCGAGCCCGACCACGTGATGACCACGTTCTCGTTCGAGAAGGTCGCGGCCGACGATCCCGAGCTCCAGCTCCGGTTCACCAGCGGGGTGGAGGTCGAGATGAAGGCGGAGGAGTTCGCGAACGCCGAGATCGACATCCTCGAGCTCCGGGCGGTCCCGGATGACGAGGCGAAGACGATCGTCCGCCGCGACTGACCGTCACAGTACGACGGTCACAGCAGGAACGTCAGCACCGCCCCCGCCGCCAATGCCAACGCGGGGAGCACGCACAGGGCGGCTACCGTCCCGAGCTCCGACGGGGGCGCCGCCGCGGCCGTGCCGGCGGCGACGCTGGTCCCACTCATCACCTCGACGATCGCGTCGAGCCGGCGCAGGATCTCGTCGGCGTCGGCCGGGCGGGACTCCGCGCGGGCGGACATCAGCTGACGGATCAGGTCGTACAGCGCCGGCGGGAGCCCGGGGGCCACGTCCTCCGGTCGACGGTACCGGCTGTCGCGCTGGGCGAGGAGCGTGTCGAACGCGGACAGCCCGGCGAACGGCGGCAGTCCGCACACCATCTCGTACAGGATGCACCCGAGCGAGTACAGATCCGCCCGGTGATCGACGCTCGACGCGTCGCGGACCTGCTCCGGCGCCGCGTACCCCGCCGTCCCGAGGCCGGTGTTCACCGTGGTGAGCCCGCCGTACTTGCCGACCTCCGGCGCCATCGCCTTTGCCAGACCGAAGTCGCCGATCCGCGGGGTGAACTTGCCGGAGGCGCTGGGTTGGAGCAGCACGTTCGACGGCTTGAGGTCCCGGTGGACGATCCCCCGGCTGTGGGCGAACCGGATCCCCTCGACGATCCCGCGGTAGATCTCGAGCCGCTCGGACAAGTCGGTGTGGCGGTCGTCGGTGAGCCACCGCTCGAGCGTGGGGCCCTCGACGAAGTCCATCACCAGGGCCGGCGCGCCGTCCACGTCGATCCCGTGGGTCGCGCGGATGATGTTCGGGTGCTTCAGGTTGTCCCGGAGCACCGCTTCCTGCTCGATCCGGAGCTTGCGCCGCGAGTCCTGCCGCCGGAACACCTTGAGGGCGTGGTGGGACTTCCGCTTGATGTGCTGCACCAGGTACACGGCCGCGTTGGCGCCTTCGCCGAGGTACGCCTCGACGGAGTACCCCTCCCAGATCCGGCCGGTCTCCACGCGAGGCTTGTCCAACAACGGGGGCTCCGTGGTTGAGATTCTCTCCACCGGGATGCATCGTAGCGCCGTTCGGGGTCCGCTCTGGAGGGGTGATGGTCCGCAGTCCGCTGCTCACCGCGTTGTTCGGCCTCGCCGGCGGATCGATCGTCGTCGCGATCGCGATCGTGCTGGAGATCGTCGGTCGCGGGCTGCCGCTGATCGGGGGGCTGATCACGCTCCAGCGCGACAGCGTGGTCGTGTGGGTGCTGGAGTCGATGCCGTTCGTGATCGGCCTCGCGGGCTGGTTCCTGGCGAGCCGGACCACCGAGCGCCGCCCGTGGGCCCGCCCGCCCCCCGCGGTG
>JBEBJW010001123.1:0-3029 GCA_040079715.1 Myxococcota bacterium
CCGGTCCGCGCCCCCAGCGACGCGCACTGAGCCTCGATCTCCTCCTCGGTCAGGTCGATGACCGGGAGCGGGATCGGCTCCAGCACCAGCGGCGCGGCTTCGGGAGGCGCCCCGTCCGGCAGGACGAACCGCTCGAACAGCAGCCGCAGGTCGAGGTACGCCTGGTCGACCGCCGACACGTCGGCCGCGATCCGGGCCTGCGCGAGCTCGACCACCAGCCCCTCCAGCACCACCCGGACCAGCACCGCCATCCGCTCGGGCGGGATCGCGAGCTGGCCGAGGTCCGTCGCGAACACCGCCCGGATCGCGTCCTCGAGCAGCCGGGTGGACTCGGCGTAGAACCGGGCCCGCCGCCCCTGGACCGCGTCGTCCGGGTTCGACAGGGTCAACAGGATCGCGCCGGCGCCGCCGCGGAGCTGGCGGATGTTCTGCCACATCGCGTCGAGCGCCTCGAGCGCGCTGCCGAGGCCGCCCTCGCCGCGATCGGCCCGCTCGGTGAACCGGCGGTGGATCTGGACGTAGGCCGCGTGCTGCGACTCCATCAGCAGAACGTCCGCGACCACCGCCGGGCGCGCCTCTCCGCCCTCGGCGAGCGCCTGGGCCTGGATCCGGGCGCGGGTCACCAGGTTCGACGCGGTGCCGAGCAGCCGCTTCGCCGCCCGCCGGCGCAGCGAGGGATCGGGATCGCCGGCCGGATCCCGGGCGGGATCCTTCGCGTCGTCGCTCATCGCGCACCCCCCTCGCTCACCATCGTACCCCCAGCATCGTGCAGTTGAGCCCGCTGCCGATGCCCATCAACATCGCGGTGTCGCCGGAACGCAGCCGCCCGCGGTCGATCGCGGTCGACAGGGTGAACGGGATCCCGGCCGCACCCACGTTCCCGAACTCGGGGTACAGCCGGAGCGCGCGGTCCGGCGGGATCCGCAGCCGCTGGGTGACGGCGTCGTGGTTCGCCTTGCCCACCTGGTGGAGCACGAACTGCGCCACCTCGGCGGTGTCGACCCCGAGCTCGGCCCGGGCGGCGGCGAACGTGAGCTCGGCGAGGTCGACGCCCTCGCGGAGCAGGGTCGCGGCGTCGGTGCGCATCTCGGTCGAGGTGCCGAGGCACAGCCGGCTGTGGGCGGTCGCGGCCTTCGCGGCGCCGCCGAGCAGCCGGTGGCCGTGGTCGCTGTACGACTCGTGGACCAGCATCACCGCGACCCCCATCGAGCCGAGGGTCAGGGTGGCGAGGTTCTCGGCGAACGTCCGGAAGTCGACCCCGGGCTGCCCGAGCCGGCGGATCGTCGCCTCGGTGACCGCCCGGCTGCCCTCGCCGGCGACCACCAGCCCGCACCCGATCTGGCCGAGCTCGATCAGGTTCGCGACGGTCAGCATCCCGGTCACGAACCCGAGGCAGGCGTGGCTCACGTCGAAGTTCAGGCAGTCGAGGCCCATCCCGAGGTCGCCGGACACCAGGCTCGCGATCGGCGGCTCGAGGTAGTCCTTGCTGACCGAGGTGCTGACCACCGCCTGGATCCCGCACGGGGGCGGCGGCTGGCGGGCGAGCAGGGCCCGGGCCGCGAGGGTCGCGCCGTCGGCGGTAGAGGTGCCCTCCGGCCAGAACCGGCGGGCCGCGACCCCGGTCAGCGCCTGGAGGACGCCGTCGGCGACGCCGATCCGGCGGTACAGCGGGCCGAGGGACGCCTCGAGCGAGGCGGTGGTGACCTCGACCGGCGGGACCGCCACCTCGATCGCCTGGATGTGCACGCGCTCGTACCGCATGCCGCCCCCTCTATCGCGGGCGCTCCGGCCCGGGTGGGGGCCAGGCCGGCGGTCAGGCGACCGGGCAGTCCGTGTCGTCGGTGTCGACGTCGTCGTCGCAGTCGTCGTCGACCTGGTTGGTGCAGTCCTCGACCGCGTCCGGGTGGACGTCCGGGTCGTCGTCGTCACAGTCGACCACGTAGTCGTACCCGTCCTCGTCGGCGTCCTCCGGGGTGGTGGCGGGCTCCTTGTTGTGGACCAGCAGCCCCTCGGCGAAGTAGCAGTGCGCGCCGTCGACCGTCAGGTTGAACACCTCGGCCGGTCCCCCGGCGGAGACGCGCTCGGTCAGCGCCACCTCCTTCGGATCCCCGGCCCCGAGCCACCCGAGCAGCGACGCTCCGACCGCGAGCTCGCCCGCCGCGCGCCATCCGCGGGCCGACGCGCTCCAGATCGGGTGGTCCGGGCTCACCCCCGGGAGCGCGAGCTCACCCGCGCGGAGCCGCAGCACCTCCGGGACGGTCCGGGTCAGCGTCGCCAGCACCCGGCCGCGCACCGGCCCGCCGTCGGCGAACGACCAGCTCCAGACCTCGTCTCCGACCTTCAGATCCTCGATCGGCCGCGGCCCGCGCGGGGTCGCCACCCGGGTCCCGCGCACGAAGCACGCGCCGTCGAGACAGCCCGCCGTCGCGCCCCACAGCCCGATCTTCAACAGCCACCGACGCATCGAACCTCCCGTCGGTCCCGTTGCACTTCGTGTGCCACCGCGGCGCAGCCACGCCGGCGACGGCGACTGAGCGGGAGCGCGACGCCGGTGTCGCGGGTCGGTCGGCGTGTCCGATTCTTCGGACGACGGTCCGGCAGGACGGCGTCGAGGGTCTCGGTCAGGGCTTGCCGGTGTAGTGGTCGGTCCAGCCTTTTTCGCCGCACGGCTCGTCCGGCGGGCACACGGGGTCGGCCGACGGGACGCCACCCGGAGCTCCGCGCCGCCGGACGACGCGCGGATCCCCTCCGGAAGCCTCCTCGGACCGTCCCGACCGCCCGCCCCGTCGTGCGGCAGCGTCACCGTGCCTTCGGCGCCGACGTCACCAGCGCCACCGCCCCGACGATCGCGAGCGAGCAGCCCCACTGGCCGAGCGACAGCGACTCCCCGCCGAGCGAGCTCCCGAGGACCACCGCCACCAGCGGGTTCACGTACGCGTAGGTCGTCGCGATCGCCGGCGAGGTGTGGCGGAGCAGCCAGTTGTACGCCAGCAGCGCCGCGATCGACCCGCCGCCCACCAGCCACAGGA
>JBEBJW010001124.1:0-3026 GCA_040079715.1 Myxococcota bacterium
CCGCCCCCCTGGTTGAACCACGCCACGATCCCGTAGCCGCCCCACGACGCGCCCACCACGTCCTGGTCGCCGTCGCGATCGAGGTCGGCCGCCAGCAGATCCCCGCCGCCGCGGGTGGTGGAGAGCACCTGCCGAGGGCCGAACAGGTCGAGGCCGCTGCCCGGCGCGTCGGGGCAGGCGTCGATCGGGTCGCACCACCCGTCCGCGTCGGAGTCGCAGTCCGGATCGTCGCAGTCGACCAGCCCGTCGTCGTCGTCGTCCACGCCGCCGGTGCAGGCCGTCTCTGCGTCGTCGGGCGACGCCGTGTCGCCGGTCGGGGGACCGACCGCGGTCGGCACGGTCCCGGAGTCGTCTCCCGGTGGGGTCGCGTCGCCCCCGTGGGTCGCGTCCGGGCCGTGACCACATCCCACCACCCCGACCAGCCACCATCCCATGGGTTGGCCCTCCGAGGCGATCATGTCGCAGGGGGCCCGTCCCGCACAGCGGTCGGAGCAGATCGTGCTGAACCGAGGGGGAACGCGGCGAAGTTCACCGAGTGGGTCGAGATCGCGCGGTCGGTGGGGCGGGCGAGCGGTCGGGGATCGGGATGCCGAGAGAGGGGCTCGCCGCTCGGACCGTACGGGTCGGCCCCGGTGACCGACCGAGGTCCGATGACGTGGCCAGAACGGCGGATACGACTCCGCGATGTGGACCCTCGCCGGCGTCTTGGCCTGTCGGAACCCGGTCGCGATCGAGATCCAGCCCGTGGCTACGGTGATGGACCACCAGTCCGTCACGCTGCGCGCCACTGTGCTCGACGCGCGCCGACAGCCGATCGACCGGCGGATCACCTGGACGACGGCGGGGGGGATCGCCATTGTCGAGGGCGGAGGCTTGCGTTGCGTCCGGGACGGCGAGGAGACCGTGCGCGCCACCGCCGGTCCGGTGACCGCCGACGTGCTCGTCACCTGTCGACCCGGCGCGGCCTTCGACGGCGTGTCCGAGCGACTCAGGCTCGTCGTGGGGGAGCTCCGGCCACCCCCCGCGGTGCGCTCCGAGGGGACGGACGTGGCGGTCGGCGTCACGGCGACCTCGTCCCGCCCCGACATCGTGGCGAGCGAAGGCGACGGGACCCTGGTCGGTCGCTCCGTCGGGCGGGCCACTGTCCGCTTCGCGGCGGGCACGCTCGGCACCGAGGCGACGGTCGACGTGGTCGCGGCGCTGGCCTCCGATCGGGTGTACCTGCGACGCCCGAGCGAGGCGGGGTGGGAGCTCGTGGACGTGGACGGCGGCGGTGCGGTCCGCCCGCTGGCCACCCTCGACGGATACGTGCCCGAGGAGGACGTGCCGTGCACCCCTCGCGCCACGGCCGCCTCCGTCGCGCCGGCCCTCGACGAGCGGATCGACCGACGTGCGTGTCGGAGGGACCTGCCGCTGCTCGTCGATCTGGGGCGGGCGCGCGTGGCGTGGGTGCGGGCGACGGGCGAGCGGTACGAGGTGGTCGCGATCGATCTTCCCGGACGACCGACGGTTCTGGGTCCCGCCAGCCCCGACGGCCAGCTCGGGCTCGTGGGAGGGGCCTTCGTGTGGGTGGCGCCGGACGGCGCGCTGATCGCGGAGGGGGGCGCGCCGGTCGCCCAGCTCCCCGCGGGCGCGAGGTTCGTCGGGACCGGCGCCACGGGCCAGCCGTGCTGGCTCGATGCTCGGGACCAGGCATTGGCGTGTGCTGGACCCGAGGGGTCCGTGCTGCAGCCGCGGGACGACTGGTTCGAGGCCCTGGTCGACGGCGGGAGCGCCTCGCTGTGGTCCAATCTCTCCACCTGCGCCAAGGGGTACGCGCGCTGCCCCGTCGTCCTGTCCCTGCACGGCGATCCCGGACCGTGGAGGCGTGGCACCTCGGGAACGGCCGATCTGCCGCCCGCGGCGATCGCCAACCGTCGCGCGGCGCGGTCGTACCCAGCGCTGATGGCCCTGTGGATCTCCGTCGAGGGAACGAATTGGGACGACGCCGTCGTGTACGAGGTCCGCGTGGCAGGCACCGAGCTCGAGGACTGGGAGCCCGTCGCCCTGTCCCCCGATGGGCAGCTCGTCCTGCACAGGCCGGCCGTCACGTACCTGGGCGGTCGGCCCGTCGCGGGTCGGGGGTCGTGGGCCGTGTCGCCCGTCGACGAGGTGATCGCCCGCCAGCGGGGTCGCCGCACCCGCGCAGTCGACGCGAACCGGGTCGACCGGGACCTCACGCGTTCGGTCGGGGTGCTCTGGCGCCGGTAGCCGAGCGAGGGGAGATCGAGGCTCCTGGCGGCGGGGTGGATCGGCCGATCGTCGGCCGGCGAGCGCGGGTCAGCCGATCGGGACGTGCGTCGGCCGCGCCTCGATCCGCGCGATCCACGCCCGGACCGCGGGGTAGCCGTCGAGGTCGAACCCGCCGTCGCCCGCCACGTGGACGTAGGCGAAGTTGGCGATGTCGGCGACCGTGAACCGGTCGTCGACCAGGTACGGGTGCAGGTCGAGGTGACGGTCCAGCACCGCGAGGGCCTGGTGGCCCTGGCGCTCCCAGGCCGCGAACTGCTCCGGGCGGGTCGGGATCGCGTCCGGGAACCGCCGGCGGAACCGCGCCCGCGAGATCACGCCGTCGATGTGGGTCTGCTCGAACCCCATCCACTGGAGGACCCGGGCCCGGCCGAGCCGATCGCTCGGTACCAGCGCGGTGCCCTCCGCCAGGTACATCAGGATCGCGGTGCTCTCGCTGAGGCAGGTGCCGTCGTCGAGCTCGAGCACCGGCACCTGCCCGACCGGGGCCTTCGCCAGGAACCACGGGGCCCGGCTCTCGCCGGCGAGGAGGTCGACCACCACGATCCGGTGCGGGATCCCGAGGGCGGCGAGCGCCAGGCGCACCTTGTAGGCGTTGCCGGAGAACGGGTAGTCGTACAGGGTGAGCACGTCGACCTCTGGCGTCGAGCGGTCGAGCGGGAAATCCAGCCCCGAGCGGGAAAGCCAGCCCCGAGCGGTCGAGCGGGAAGGCCAGCCCCGAGCGGTCGAGCGGGAAA
>JBEBJW010001125.1:0-3025 GCA_040079715.1 Myxococcota bacterium
CCCGCCGCCCGCCCCGGTGGCCCCGACCGCGCCGCCGGCGCCGCCGTCGGCGGTGAACCGGGACAGCACCCGGACCATCGCCAGCTCGAGCTCCCGTCGGTGGAACGGCTTGCTGACGAAGTCGTCCATCCCGGCCTCGAAGCACGCCTCCCGGTCGCCGGACACCGCGTTCGCGGTCAGCGCGACGATCGGGATCCGCGCGTGCCCGATCTCGGCCTCGTGGGCGCGGATCGCGCGGGTCGCGTCGTACCCGTCGAGCTCGGGCATCTGGCAGTCCATCAGGATCACGTCGAACCGGCGGGTCTTCGCCGACGCGAGCGCGGCGCGGCCGTTCGGCACCACCTCGGTCCGGCAGCCGAGCTGCTCGAGCATCCCGACCGCGACCTCCTGGTTGATCGGGTGGTCTTCGGCGAGCAGCACCCGGACGCCGCGGAGCGCCTGGTGATCCTCCGGGAGGTCCGCCCGATCCGCCCCGGGGCTGGTCGACCCGCCGAACGCGGCGTCGACGGCGGCGAACACCCGACCGCGGCGCACCGGCTTCGCGAACCGGAGCGGACCGGACGGGCCGGTCGCCCCGAACCCGATCGTCGGGGCGCGCGCGGCGAGGGCCGAGGCGGGGAGGGCGTCGTCGACCACGACCAGGTCGGGGACCGGCTGGCCGCGGAGGGCGTCCGGGTGCGCGGCCACGGTCACGTCGATCCCGAGCTCGACCAGCAGCTCGCGGATCGCCGCGCCGACCGGCGCCGAGCGGGCGCAGACCCACGCGGTGCGACCCCGGTACGGCTGGGCCGGCGCCTCGACCGGCGCGTCGTCGGCCCACCCGAGCGACGCCGTGCACCGGAACGTGGTCCCCTGTCCGACCTCGCTCGTGACGGTGACCTCGCCGCCCATCAGCGTGCACAGCTGGCGGGCGATCGCGAGCCCGAGCCCGGTGCCCCCGAACCGGCGGGTGGTGCTGCCGTCGGCCTGAGTGAACGGCTGGAACAGCCGGGCCTGCGCCTCGGGCGCGATCCCGATCCCGGTGTCGGACACCGACAGGGTGAGCTGGGCGCGCCCGTCTCGGTCGGCGACCTCGGCCAGGACCTCGACGTGGCCGGCGGCGGTGAACTTGACCGCGTTGCCGACCAGGTTCAGCAGGATCTGCCCGAGCCGGCCGGGATCGCCGGTCACCCGGGTCCGCGCGCCGGCCGGGAACCGGCACACGAGCTCGAGCCCCTTGTCGTGGGCCGACGGGGCGAGCAGCTCGGCGGTGTCCTCGACCACGTCGCGCAGATCGAACGGGATCACCTCGAGCTCGAGCCGCCCGGCCTCGACCTTCGAGAAGTCCAGGATGTCGTTGATGATGTCGAGCAGCGCGTCCGCCGAGCGGTTGATCGTCCCGACGAGCTTGCGCTGGTGAGGATCGAGCGCGGTCGACAACAGCAGCTCGGCCATCCCCAGCACGCCGTTCATCGGGGTCCGGATCTCGTGGCTCATGTTCGCCAGGAACTCGGACTTCGCGCGGCTGCCGGCGTCGGCGGCCTCCTTCGCCCGCAGCAGCTCGAGGTTCGACCGCTCGAGCTCGGCCATCGCGCCCTCCAGCGCGGCGGTCCGCTCCCGGACCTTGCTCTCGAGGGTGATCGCGGCCTGGAACAGCGAGAACGCGCCGTCCTGCAGGTTCATGTCCCGCTCGACCCGGTCCATCAGCGCGCGGTTGATCTTCCGCAGCCGCACGACCTCGCGCTCCAGCGCCTCCGGGGTGGTGGGCACCGGGTCAGCCATTCGGTCGCCCGATCGCCACGCCGGTGAACGTCTGGTTCACGTGCATCGCGTTGTACTGCTCGCCGTAGGTCGCGAACCCGATCACGTTGTTCGCGCGCATCACCTCGCCGATCCGGTCGGTGATGCCGGTCTGATCGGCCTCGAGGTGGCGCAGGATGCAGTCGCAGCCGAGCACCAGGCTCGGCGGGCCGATCTCCGACCGCACCTGGTCGAACGCGTGGATCAGGTCGTCGACCATGTCCACGCCGCGGGCCACGGTCAGGACGATGCCCTCGTCGATCGCGCAGAAGAACGTCAGGCTCTCGTCGTCGTTGACCTTCTGGATCGACCGGACGTGGGTCGTCCCGCCGACCCGCACCACCACCGGGTGCTGCGCGAAGATGAACGGGGTGAGGCTGTCGACCTCGAGCCCGACGACCCGCGCGTACTCCCGCCCCGCCGGCTCGCCGTTGATCTCGGTCACGATCCGCTTGGCGAGATCGGCCTTGGTCACGACCATCTTCTCGGCGTCCTCGACGAAGTGCTCGGTCTTGAACACCCGGAACGGGAACACCGTGTGGACCAGGGTGAACACCGCGCAGTCGGTCCGGAACGCGCCGTCGTGGAAGATGTGGGTCCGCTCGAACCGGGTGCCGTCCCCGGCCGACCCGCCGAACAGCTGGATCGTCCCGAGGTTCCGGTAGATCGACGCGACCAGGCCCTCCTCCTGCATCGAAAGGCCGTCGCTGATCAGGAACCCGAACGAGTTCCGGCCGGTCGGGGCGACCCCGGCCTTCCGGAGGCTGGCGACGACCTCGTTCACCGCTGCGTCGCCGCGCGCGAACTCGAAGTTCGCCAATCCGTCGATCCGGACGGTCCGGATCGTGAACCCGGCGCCGCCGATCGACACGCCGGTGATCGCGCCGTCGCGGTACCCGAACGGGGTGATCTCGCCGGCGGTCGTGCAGCCGATCACCGGGGCGTCGCCGAACGCGGCGTGGATCTCCGCGCCGAGGGCCGCGATGTCGTAGGTCGGCGCGCAGAACAGGATCGTCAGCTCGGCGTCCGGATCGAACACCGCAGCGTGGATCTCCCGGATCGCGGTCGCGGGGTCCCGCGCGTCGGTCACCCCCCGCTTGAACTTCGGCTCGACCGAGGCCATCGACGCTCCGTTGCAGGTCTGGACTCCGTTCGGCAGGGGATCCCGGTACTTGACCACCCCCCGGTTACGCGGGGTCGACGGTGGATCCGCCGAATGGCCGATGTCGCGGGTGGCGGGGGCGGC
>JBEBJW010001126.1:0-3016 GCA_040079715.1 Myxococcota bacterium
CCGGTGTCGATTCGAGCGGACCGGGCCCGGAGGCGGCTGAATCCCATCTCCTGGCCGCGCCCGACGGTGGAGGGGGCCAGGAACTGTCCGGCATCCCGATCCAACGGACAGGCGAGAGGAGAAGGGGCAGAGGCACGGGCTCCTACCCCTCGCCGTGCTCGGCGCACCACGCCGCGAACGCGTCGGGGTGCTCGTCCCGGAGCCGCTGCGCCAGGCGCGCCGCCGACACCCGATCGATCGGACGCCCGTCCACGCTGCTCCGGGTGGTGACCCGGCGCTCGGACAGCGGGTACACCGACAGCTCGACCACGAACGGACGGTCGGTGCGCTCGAGGTGATGATAGGTCCGGAACCCCGTCGACGTGCGGATCAGGACCTCCCGCGGGGTGTACCGCCACCCGCGGGCGTCGAGATCGGTGGTGATCGCGTCGAGCTCGCCGAACAAGTGGACGTCGATGTCGCTTCCCGCCCGGGCGTGGCCGGACCACACGCTGCCGATCAGGCGCGGATGCCACGCGTCCAACGCGCGCAGCACCACCAGCGCCTCGACCCGCATCAGGAACAGCCGGTGGACGCGGTCCTCGCCTTCGGTCCACGCGACCAGCGCGAGCACCTGGTCGCGGATCTCGCCGTTCGACGGCAGATCTCTCTCCCGCGGGGTCGCGCGCAGCACCCGCCGGCCGGCGATCCGCTTCGCGTCGAAGTACGACCGCACCCCCTCCTCGACCATCAGCTTGGCGGCCTCCCGCGCGATCTGCAGCCGGACCCGGGGATCACCGCGCATCCTCCAGCCCGGCGGCGACGATCGCCGCGGCCTCGGACGGGGCCCGGACCCGCGCGTGGCGCACCCGACCGCCGAGATCCCACCGCCGGAGCTGCGTCAGGTCGCTGAGCTGCAGGGTGCCGTGCCACCGAGCCCGGGTCCGGCGCGGCTCCCGCAGGAGATCGAGGTGGTGCGCCACCAACCACACCGTGCGCGCGGGCAGGCCGACCAGCAGCTCCGCCCCGGCGCGGTCGTGGTCCCGGCCGGACCAGGCCTTGCCCACGTCGTGGAGCAGCGCGGCGGCCAGCAGCTCCGGGTCGGCGTCGTCCGCGAGGGCGCGCTCGAACACCTGGAGGCTGTGGAACAGCGCGTCCCCCTCGGGGTGGTACGCGGGATCCTGGCGCACACCGTCGAGGTCGGACAACCAACCGACGAGCTCGTCGTACAGGGTCATGTCGCGAGCGGGGCGACGCGCGCCGGTCGTCGGCGCGGGGAACGAGCCACGGCCCTCGCTCGCGGTCAGCGTAGCCCGTCAGTCCGCGTCCGCCAACGCCGCCGGCGCCCCGCCGAACGGAAGCTCGACCAACGCCACCACCCCGCCCGGCACGCGCTCGCCCACATCCCCGCCGAGGTTCGCGTAGCCGAGCACGTGGACCACCACGTCGCCGGTGACCACGCTCGCGCCGAGGGTCGGGGTGAACACGCCGGCGAGCCGGCTCGACGCGTTCGGGACACCGCCCGCGTCGCGGCATCGATCGTCGCCGAACGTGAACCGGACACACGACTCGGTGGACGACGCGCTCGACCAGTACACCGGCCAGGTCTCGAGCTGCAGGCCGAGGACCGCGTGGGCCGGGAGCTGCGGGACCGGGACCCGGACCACCGTGCCGAGCTTCAGGTCCGGGTGGACCCGGGTGACGTCCGGTGACACCGTGACCGTGTCGGTGGTGGACGTCCCCTCCCCGCGGACCCGGGTCTCGGTGACCCACCGGTCGGTGACCCGCAGGACCGAGGCCTCCGCGCCGAGATCGAACGAGAACCCCCACTGGACGTTCGATCCGCGGGCGGCCCACACCCGCATCCCGGTGTCCGCCCACCCGACGAACCCGCGCAGGCCGTCGGGGTCGTCCGCCGCCTGGCCCGGGAGGCTGCCGGTGGCCGGGCCGCCGGCCCCGGACGCCACGAACTCGACCCGCTGGGACACCGCACCCGCCAGCCGCCCGATGCCGAGCAGCGGCGCCACCTGCTGGCCCGTCGACGGCGCGACCGGACCCTGGACCGCCGCGAAGCTCGCCCCGCCGACCACGCTCGCCATCCCGCGATCCAGGGGGCCAGTGGCCCCGAGCGGCGGAGACGGCGGCGACACCGCGGCCTGCTGCTCGACCTCGTGGATCGTGGTGACCTGCTGGATCGGCCGGATTCCTGCGCATCCGGCCGCTGACGCGACCCAGACGACGATGCCCGCGCGGTTCATGATGTCCCTCCGTCTCGGACGGATCGTTCCCGGACAACCGACGATCCGCCACGTCGATCGCGCGATCGCGTCGCGCGCAGGCCTCCCACCGGCGTCTGCGCGACCGCGGCCCCATCGGGGCGGGTGACCGCGCCGGCGATCAGACCGTCGCGTCGTACGCGAGGAGCCACCCGGCGTCGGTGCGCCGGAGGACCAGCAACGCGTGGCCCCCGCGGTCCCCGACCGACCAGTCGACCACCGCGATCGCCGTGTCGCCGCGGACCTCCTCGGACCGCACCACCAGCGACAGCGTCCCCATCGACGCGCGATCCGGGTACGCCGCCTCGTACGCGGCCTGGACCGACGCGCGTCCGCGGTGGACCCCGGCCCGATTGACGTACACCACGTCGTCGGTGCACGCCGCGCAGAACGCAGGGATGTCGCCGCGGTTCCATGCCTCGACCTGCGCTGTCAACGTCGCCTGGATCGTCATCGGTCTCCCTCCGGCCCGGCGAACGACACCGGGCTCGACCACGCGAGCCCCCCGTCCACCTGCACCACCCGAACGTACACGACGTCCCCTGCCAACGGCTCGACCGGGAACGTCGCGAACAGCGCGGTCGAGCCGTCGCCCCGCCGGCTGCCGACGACGCCCGCCGACCGGACCAGCTCGATCCGGTCGATCGGCGCGGTGCCGACCACCCGGACCGTGACGTCCACCGGGTCCGTCCCGCGGATCACCCCGCCGAGCGGCGCGTCGCCGACGGTGACCCGCAGCACGATCCGCGGCCCGTTGGTGG
>JBEBJW010001127.1:0-3013 GCA_040079715.1 Myxococcota bacterium
CGACTGGGTTCACCCGTCCAGCGCACCGGCGCACGCGATCGCGGAATACGGGCGTCCCCGCGCTCCGCGCGGTCGGCCTCTCTACGGGGTCGGTCGCTCCGCTCCCTCCGTCCTCGCGGGGCTCGGACCGCTCGCTCCGCTCGCGCCCTCCGGTCCGCCTGACGCGATCGCCCCGGTCCTCCGGGGAACAGGCGGCGGGTCCGGTGGGTTCGACCGAGCGGGGGCGGCGTCCGACGCCCGCGGAGCGCCGAACGGTCCGCGTCGTGACGATCGCACGAGCCACGAGCGTCCGCCCGGTTTAGGTGGGCCCTCGCATCCGGGTCGGCAGACGCGCTATCTTCGGGCGGAGCGACACAGCGGCGGGAGCGGGTGAGTTGAAGCTGGACATGGGCCAGGTCGTCGACCGGTACACCGTCGAGCGCATTCTCGGCGCCGGCGGAACGGCGATGGTGTACCTGGTCAAGCACAACCGCCTGGGCACCCGCCACGCGTTGAAGGTGCTGACGCTCACCGGCCAGTCGATCCGCGACCGGATGGAGCGCGAGGGCCAGGTCCAGGCGAAGCTGAACCACCTGAACGTGGTCGCCGTCACCGACCAGATCGACATCGACGGCGCGCTCGGCCTGCTGATGGAGTTCATCGACGGCCCGTCGCTCGAGACCGCGCTCGGCCGGTACCGCCTGACGATGGGCGACGCGGAGACGCTGTTCGCCGGGATCCTCGCCGGGGTCAAGGCCGCGCACCGCGAGGGGCTCGTCCACCGCGACCTCAAGCCGGCGAACGTGCTGCTCGATCGCACGCCCGACGGGTTCGTCCCGAAGGTCACCGACTTCGGCCTGGCGAAGGTGCTCGAGCAAGACGTGTCGATCGCGAACACCCGGTCGGGGATCGCGATGGGCACCCCGTCGTACATGGCGCCCGAGCAGATCCGCGACGCCCGGTCGGTCGATCAGCGCGCCGACCTGTGGTCGCTCGGCTGCATCCTGTACGAGCTCACCTGCCGTCTGCGGGCGTTTCCGGGCGACGAGGCGCTCGCGATCTACAACAACGTGGTCGACGGCGAGTTCGTCCCGCCGCGGACCCTCGTGCCGGACATCCCGGACCGGATCGAGCAGGCGATCCTCGGGTGCCTCCAGATCGATCCGGACGCGCGGATCCCGAGCTGCGAGATGCTGAAGGCGGTGATCGAGGGCGAGATGGTGTGGTCGCAGGGCCGCGACGACGGCCAGACCACCGACTTCGTGCTCCCGCGCCGACTCGGGGCCGCCGATCCGCAGGCCGACGTGCCGACCCTGTCGGTGGCGCGGCGAGGACCGGGCGGTGCCACCCCGCCCCCCGCGCCGCCCCGGGGCGGGTTCGGCGGCGAGCTCGCCCCGGTCGGCCTCGAGCCGGCGGTGATCCCCGCGTCGTTAGGGTTCGACGCGGGCGAGGAGTCCGAGACCGTCCTGACCCACAACCGGACCGGATACGGCCCGGCGACCGGGGTGCCGCTCGCCCCGGGAGACGGCACGCTGTCGCCGCTCGACTCGTTCGATCGGCCGGTCCGGGCCGGCGTGCTCGGGTTCCTCGGCGGCGGGCTGCTCGCGGTCGCGTTCCTCGCGGTGATCGTGCTGGTGGTCAGCGGCGCGTCGCTCGGCCTCGTGGGTTCGATGCTGCTGTCGAAGGAGCCGGCGCCGATCGGGGCGGTGGCCGGTCCGGACCCGTCGATCGGGACGGTGGCGCCGAGCCCGTCCCCCGGGTCGCCGGTGCCGGTGTCGGCGGCGCCGGCCGCTCACCCCGAGCCGTTCCGCGATCCGCTCCACGACCACCCGGACCTCACGCCGGATCCCGCGCCGTCGCCGTCGCCCGCGCCGTCGGTGGTGTCGCCCGCTCCGCACGCGGCCCCTGCGCCGGGTCCCGCCCCGGAGCCCGTGGCGGTCGCTGCGCCGGTCCCGACGGTCGAGCCCACCTCGGCGGTCGCCGACGGCCTGCGCGAGGTGACGATCCAGACGCTGCCCCGTGGGGCGATGGTCACGATCCGCGGCCACAAGTACGGGCGGGCGCCGCAGAAGGTCGGGCTGGCGCCGGGGCAGGAGTACGTGGTCGAGCTGTTGAACGGCACCCAGTCCGGGGAGTTCGTGATCGACCTCGACGCGGACAGCCCCACGATGTGGTGCTACCGGTTCGAGGTCGGCACCGCCGTGATCGGGACCTGCCCGCAGGCCACGGTCCGCCCGCAGTAGCGCGGATCCCTCCCGGGACCGCCGCGAACACAGTATGCTGCGCCCCGTGACCTCGGAGCTGCGACCCAACCGATGACCGGGACTGCGATGTCTGCTCGGGGCTGGCTTGCCCGCTCGACCGCTCGGGGCTGGCTTGCCCGCTCGACCGCTCGGGGCTGGCTCGGCCGCTCGACCGCTCGGGGCTGGCTCGGCCGCTCGACCGCTCGGGGCTGGCTCGGCCGCTCGACCTGGTTGCGCGCCACGGTCGTGGCGGTCGCGTGGGCCGCCGCGGGCCCGGCGTTCGCCCAGGCGTGCCCGGATCCGGTGGCCCTGACCGAGCAGGCCCTCCGGCAATACGACGAGGCCGACCTCGACGCGGCGAAGCAGTCGGTGTCGGCGGGGTACCAGTCGCTCGCCTGCCAGACCACCGTGGTGCCCACCGCCGTCCTGCTCGACCTGTACCGGGTCGACGCGCTGATCGCCCTGACCCAGGACGACCCGAAGGGGATGGTGTACGCGACGATCCGCGCGATCGCGGCCAAGCACGACGGCGGACGGCCGCCGGACGACTACGGGCCGGATCTGCAGGCCCAGTACGACACCTGGTCGGCCCGGCTGAAGCAGGATCTCGTGACGGTGCGGGTGGTCGACGGCGGCCTCGCGTACGTCGACGGGCGGACGGTCGACTACGCCCACCCGCTGCCGGTCGTGTCCGGCGAGCACCTGGTCCAGGTCCCGGTCCCGGGCGCGGCCCCGTCCCCCGACCCGACGGTCCGGTCGGAGGTCCGCGAGCTCGCGGGCGACACCGCGCT
>JBEBJW010001128.1:0-3012 GCA_040079715.1 Myxococcota bacterium
CCCTCACCCCGCCCACCGGCGCGCGGGTCGTCAAGATCGACCTGTACACCGCCGATCCCCAGTCCCACCCGTGGGGGTCCGACTGGAAGCCCACCGCGCTCGAGCAGTGGACCGCGGTGCTGTCGTGCAGCCGGTCCGGCAAGAGCGAGCGCTGCGCGTTCGTCGACGGGGTGTGGTGGAGCGTGGTGATCCGCGGCGGCGACGCGCGCGACAGCGTCCACCTGCCTGCCCCGGGCGAGCTCTCGTTCACCTGGACCCCGCGCGGTCGGATCCAGTCGTGGGACGTGATCGGCGACCGGAGCGCGTTCTGGGCCGAGGCCAGCGACGGGATGACCGCCCGGGTGTTCCGCGAGCCCGGGCGCGGCCTGAAGCCCGACGACCAGCGGGAGGTCGGCGCGAAGATCGAGCAGGGCCTGGTCCGGGACCTCGCCGCCGCGCTCGAGTGGGAGCTCCCGAAGGACGGTGTCCCCCCGGAGAAGGGCTGGACCCCGACCCAGACCCCGTGGGTCGCGCGGCGGTGGCTCCAGAGCACCGCCAGCGACGATCTGCGGTTCACCGTCACCGGCGAGGGCCCCGACGGCGTCGCGCTCGCGGTCCGCGGCACCGCCACCGAGCGGGCGATCAGCGGCTCGGTGATGGATCTCGCCGTCGAGACCGAGGTCCTCGGCACCGCGACGTTCCGTCCCGGGGTCGGGATCGTCCGGGCGCAGCTCGAGACGAGGTCCGCGTCCACCAGCCAGGCCCTCCTCGCCGGCCACGTCCGGTTCGCGGCGGTGGTGAGCCCGTGGGCGGACGGCGACCCGTCGACCCCCGGCGACGTGCCTGCGTTCACGCTCCCCTGACGGGCGACGCTACCGGACCGCGTCGAACCGGGTCACGTCGAACCCCGACGCCGTCCGCCGGACCCGCGCGATCCCGTTCCACCCGGCCACCCACACCGTGCCGTCCGGGTCGACCCGCAGGCTCCGCAGGTACTCGTACGCCGACAGGTCGACCGCGCCGACCACCCGGCCGTGCTCGACCAGCGTGAGGCCCGCGGTGTACGCCAGGAACCACGCCCGATCCCGCGGCGGATCGAACCCGACCCCCGAGCCGCGGGTCGTCGGGGCGCCCTCCGCCGGCCGGAACGTGTCCGACGCCGCGTCGTGCCGGAAGAACCCGGATTCGAAGTCGACCGCCCACACCGCGCCGGCCGGCCCGACCGCCAGCGCCCGCGGGTCCCGCCCCGGGTACGTCGCCGAGCCGACGCCGAACCGCCGGTCGCCCCGGGTGATCGCGTCGAGGAACGCGATCGTCCACACCCGCCCGGCCGGGTCGACCGCGGCGGTGTACGCCCCGCCGACCTGGGTTCCACCTGCGCCGGCTCCCGGTCCCGCGCCCGCGAGCCGGGTCAGCGACCCGCCGTGGAGCAGCCACCCGCCGGGGAGCACCTGGTACGCGCCGCCCTCGCGGGTCGCGCCGTCGTGGGACGCCTCGGTCCAGGTCCCGCCGTCGTACCGCATCAGCGCGTGCTCGCACCCCGCCCACGCCGTCGCCCCGACCGCCTCGACCGAGCTGCACAGCTCCACCCGCGTCGCCGACCGGACCCGCCCCTCGGCGTCGAACACGACCAGGCCGGCCTGGGTCGCCGCCACCAGCTCCGCCCCGAGGCGCGCGAGCGCGTACACCTGGTCGAACTCGGGGTCCGTCACCGGCTTGCCCGGGACCGGCGGGGGCTTCGGACAGTCGTCGCGGTACAGCGACAGGTAGTCGGTCGCGGCGTCGACCGCGGCCGGGCGGAGGTTGCGGGTCGGCGGCGGGAACCGGCGCAGCACCCCGTCCCAGGTCGTCCACACCGCGCAGCCGTCCGCGAGCTTCGTCTGGGTCGTGATCAGCGTCGCCACCGCCGCCACCGCGAAGTCGTCCGGCCGGTCCCGGGTCGCCGTCGCCGCGAGGCCGACCGGGTCCGCCCCGAGCACCCCGGTCGCGCCGTCGCGGATCGGCGTCAGCTCGAGGTAGTCCTCCATCGCCCGCAGGTACGCGAACACGATCCGGTCGGTCGACGACAGCTGCTCGACCCGCAGCGCCTCGACCGGGACCCCGCGCTTGCGCGCCAGCCGCTGGGCCAGCGCCGTCGCCTGCCCCTCGTGGCCCCACCCGAGCCGGTTGACGATCGCGAGCTTCTGGTCGAGCGGCAGGTCGCCGACCAGCAGCGGCAGCGCCGCGTCGAGCGTCGTCGCGTCCGCCACCGCCTGGACGTCGCCGTACGCGGCCCCGAGCTCCACGCTCGTCAGGGGAGAGTCCGCGAACGCCACCGCAAACCACCCGAGCACCACGCCCACCTCCACCCCCGTCGTCACCCTGTTCACGGATCTTTGCACCGTTCGGGACAACTTCCGGTCGACGCGCCGTCCATGATCCGTTGCGAGAGGGACGTGATGGCGTGGTGGGACCGCCTGCGGCGGGGTCGACGGTTCGATCGGCTGGTCGAGCCGGTGTTCGACGGGGTGTACCGGTTCGCGCGCAGCCTGTGCCGCGACCCGATCCTGGCCGAGGATCTGGTCCAGGAGTCCCTGCTGAACGCGATGTCGCGCCTCGACACGCTCCGGGACGACGCCGCGTTCAAGGTCTGGCTCCACCGGGTGGTGTACACGACCCACCTCGACCGGATCGACCGCGAGCAGCGCCACCGGCGGCGGATCGAGGCCGCCGGCGCCGGCGAGACCGTCCCGTTCCCGACCCCGGCCGACCGGCTCGACCAGCGCCAGCTCGGGCTCCGGCTCGCCGAGGCCCTCGCCCAGCTCCCGGACGACCAGCGCCAGGCCGTGTGGCTGGTCGACGTGGAGCAGATGACGTTCGCCGACGCCGCCGAGGTCCTCGATCTGAAGCCCGGCACCGTGGCCTCGCGGGTCGCCCGCGGGCGGGCCGCGCTCCGGGCCGATCTGTCCGATGTCGCGCGCGACCGGGGGGTGATCGCATGAGCCGGTGCACCGAGATCCGCGGCGTGCTCGCGGGGTGGGATCCGACGCGCGA
>JBEBJW010001129.1:0-2987 GCA_040079715.1 Myxococcota bacterium
GGCCAGCCACTCGAGCGTGTCGGTGCCGTCCCGATCGGGCGTCAGCCACCGCGCCAGGTCGCCCACCGTCGGCACCGGCGGGACGTCGAACCGCCGCGGGCCCATCTCCGCAGCCCCGAGGAACGGAAACGCCAGCGCGGGGCGGTCGCCGCGGGCCATCGCCTTCCGGAACGCCGACGACGCGCCGATCTCGTCGATCAGCGCGCGCCGTCGGGTGTACGGCGGCGCGGGGAACCGACCGAGCACCAGCCGCACGACCGGCGCCACCCACCGCCGACGCCCGACCACCGCGACCACCCGGTCCGCGCACGCCGCCGGGTCCCACGGGCCGGACAGCAGCGCGTCGGCGAGCGAGGCGGCGACAGCGTGCGCGCGCGGTGTCACCGAAGCACCGGCGGCGGCGTCGCCGGCGCGGTCCTCACCGAATCGGCGCGCGGACAGGTGTCACGAATGGCGCGACCCGACGAGTCTCGTGTCGACGGGGCCTGTCGCGCGTGGAGCGCGCTCCGGGCCCTGTGCTGACCGGTCCTGACGAACATGGTGCCCCGGGGTAGCCCCGGAGCGCGGTGACCGAGATCACCGCTGCTCGGGTCGCGCCAGGTCGAGGGTACCACACCGGAGGTCGACCCGCCGCGACGACCCGAGGTCACCGCTCGAACCCGGGCCGGAGTCGCCCACCGGCCCGGAGCACGTCCCGGACGCGCTCGAACACCTGCGCGTCCGCCGCCCGCTTCGCGGGATCCCGCTGGTCCACCGAGCGCAGCGGCATCCGCAGCCGATCCACCGGGTCGAGGGCGGCGCGGTGTCGGGCCAGGAACGCCCAGTACATCGGCGTGATCGGGCAGGTCTCCTTCGGATCGAACGCGCAGCCCCGGCAGAAGTCGCCCATCCGGTCGATGTAGGCGGCGCCGGCGACGTACGGCTTGGTGGTCATCTGGTCACCCACCGAGAACGTGCTCATCCCCAGCACGTTCGGCTCGACCACCCAGTCGTACGCGTCGACGTAGGCCTCCCAGAACCAGTCCGACAACGCGGTCGGCGCCACGTCGAGCAGGCACGCGAGGTTCGACAGGACCATCAGCCGAGGGATGTGGTGGGTCCAGCCCTCGTCCCAGACCTGAGCGACCAGCGTGTCGAGGCACCGCAGACCCGACGGAGCCCCCTCCCAGTACGCCCGGGGCAGCGGGTCGGCGCGACCGAGCCGATCCGCGCGGTCGGCGAACCCGTCGGTCGCTGCGTGGACGTGGCGCACGTACTCCCGCCACCCGAGCACCTGGCGGACGAAGCCCTCGCGGCTGTTCAGCGGCACGGTGTCGTCCTGCGCCACGTCGTCGACCACCCGACGCGCGAGCAGTCGCAGGTTGTTCAGGAGCGGCGAGATCCGGGTGTGGAACAGGCCGCCCGACGCCGTCGACATCGCGTCCTCGTACGTCCCGAACTGCGGGAGGCACCGGCGGCGCGCCCAGTCCCACAGCGCCTCCGCGTCCGCCGCGGTCGCCGGCAGCCGTTCGGGTTCCACCCGGCCCGGGTGGTCGGCGAATCGGGCGCGCACGAGGTCGCACACCTCGGAGGTGACGGCGTCCGGACGGAACGTCAACGGCGCGGGCGCGGGCGGCTCCCCACGCCACGCCTCCCGGTTGTCGGCGTCGAGGCTGAACTTGCCTCCGACGGGCTTGCCGCTGTCCATCAGGATCCCGGTCCGGCGACGAACCCCGCGGTAGAACGCGTCCATCCGCCACGGTGACCCGCCGAGCGCGGCGAAGTCGGCGTCGGTCGTGAGCCACCCCTCGTGGGGGACGAGCTCGATCCCGCCTCGCTCGACCAGCGGACCGAGGTCGGCCCGAAGCTCCCGCTCGGCCGGGACCATCGCCACCAGCGGCCCGCGTTCGGCCACCACCTCGTCCAGGACCGCGGCGTACGGCCGGCGATCGAACCGGTAGTCGACCGCGACCCCGCGCGCCGCCTGCTCGAGCGCGAACTGACGCTGGTTCGCCAGGACCAGGGCGAGCTTCTGCTGGTGGTACGGGCGCCGGCCGGCCTTCCACGCGGTCTCGACCAGCACGATCCCGACCTCGTCGGGCGCGGCGCGCGCCAACGGGCCCACCCGGTCGGTGAGCTGATCGTACGGGAGATACAGCCAGCGCCGGTCGCGGTCGGGGGCGCGGCGAGCGGCCAGCGCGGCGAGGAACACGCTCATCGGCGCGCGGTATCGTCGTCCGCGATCGTGCGCTCGCCCGAGTCGCCGGGCGATGCCGAGCCTCACGCACCGAGCTCGGGGTAGGCCACGGGGATCCGGTCGCGAAGCGGGTAGTACGGGAACCAGGGGCGCGCTTCGCGGAGGACCCGCGCGAACGACGGCCGCGCCATCAGCCGCGCCAGGTAGGCCGTCAGGTTCGGCCGGGTCGGGCCCAGCGGGTGCGACAGGTTCGCGTAGAACAGGGCCGGCGCCGCGGCGCAGTCCGCCATCGTGAACCCGTCGCCGACCGCGAACGTCCGGCCGTCCATCCGGGCCTCCGCCAGGTCGTACGCCGCGTCGGTGAGCGCGCGGGCCTGCGCCACGCCGATCGGATCGCGGCTCCCCTCGGGTCGCAGCAGGTCGGCGATGATCCGCTGCATCGGCTCGTGGACGTACAGGTCGAAGAACCGGTCCTGCGCGCGCACCTCGAGCGCCCGATCCGGATCCGATGGGACCAGCGCGGGAGCCCCGCCGTGGAGGGCCAGGTGCTCGAGGATCGTGGTGGACTCGGGCACGGTGACCCCGCGGAGCCGGTCGACGAGGACGGGGAACTTGCCGATCGGCCACAGCGCCGCCAGGGCCGCGCGCTGGACCGGATCGCCGAGATCCACCTCGATCGGACGGAACGGGATCTCCGCCTGGTACAGCGCGACGAGCACCTTGTGGCAGTACGATGCCAACGGATGGAAGTAGAGGTCGAACCTGGGTGTCATGGACGTCTCCCGGGGCGTTCGCCCGAGCCGGTCCCGCG
>JBEBJW010001130.1:0-2983 GCA_040079715.1 Myxococcota bacterium
GTGTCGAGCAGCACGCCCCGCAGCCGGTGCTTGACCCCGACCAGCGGGAACGGATCGCCCCCGGTGGCGCCCTCGGTCCGGCGCTCGCGCTCGTACACCTTCCGCCGGCTCGCCAGCGAGCTCTCGTAGCCCTCGCCGGCGTACGCGACCCCCGGACCCGCGACCGCGGCGAGCCCGCCGAGCACCCGCCCGACCGCGGACGCGACCGGATCGTCGCGCAGCGGCCCGACCCGCCCGACCGACCCGCGCCCGGTCAGCGCGAGCGGCGCGATCGACCCCGGCAGGTACAGGTGCCAGTTCACCGCCGCGACCTCGAGGTCGAGCGCCGGCAGCGCGACGGTCCGGGCCCCGAACCCACCGAGCGCCGGGGTCGACCGGGCCCACCCGAGCTCGAGCACGAACGCCGCGTCGCCGCTCGGGTCCTCCGACGGCACCACCAGCGTCTGGCCCGGGCGGATCGACGTCTCGGACACCCCGTTCGCGGCGGCGACAGCATCTCGCCCGGCTCGACCACGTGGGTCCGCCCCTCGCCGCCGGTCTGCTCGCTGCGGGTGAGGGGGACCAGCACGCGCTCGGGCCGGTCCGCCGACGCCGCGGGCCGCAGCGGGACGCCGTCGCGGAAGCAGTGGGTCAGCCGCGCCCCGTCCGGCAGATCGACCGTCAGCACCTGGCGGGTGGTGTTCCGGACCGACAGCAGCAGCTTGCCGACCTCGGTCCCGTCGGCGACCAGGACCGTGATCCCCTGCAGATCGTCGATCCGGGTGGTCGACACCTCGACCGTCGACCGGCGGGTGACCTGGACCCCGCCCTCCGGCGCCGCATCGAACGCGATCGCGGTCCGCAGCGGATCGTCGGTCAGGCCGAGCACCGCCTGCGGGACGTCGCGCGGGGCGAGCCATCGCCCGACCGCCAGCGCGCCCGGCGCCAGCTCCAGCGCGACCGGCGCGTCGACCCCGACCGCGCCCGACACCGCGCCGTCGCCGGACGGCACCGGGACCCGGATCGGCACCTCCGCCGCAGCGTCCCGCACCGGGTACTGGTACCGGACGGTCGCCTCGGCGGACGCGTCGGCGATGTGGCGCAGCAGCACCACCAGCTCGCCGGTCGCGTCGGTGTGCCACTGGAGGACGCCGGGGCCCGCCACGTCGACGACCTCGACCTCCGGCGGGAGCCCGACCGCGAACCGGTCGATCTCGCCCTCGCGGATCGCGAGCGCGTACCGCGCGATCCCGGTCACCACGTCCTCCCCGATCGACACGACCGCTGACACCGTGGCGTCGACCCGCGCCGCCCCGGGATCCAGGGGCTGGTCCGCCCGTCGCTCCCACCCGAGCTCGAGCCGCCCCGCGCCGTCGAGCCAGCCGGTGATCCGGGTGCCGCCGTCGTCGGTGGGGGTGGCGCCGACCAGCACGCCGCCGCCGAGGGTCGCGTCGATCGGGGACTCGGGGACGCCGATCGTGATCGCGGTCGGGCCGGCCGGGGGCAGCGCGAGCCCGAGGTTCCGGCCGAACCGCTCGGTCCGACGGCCGTGGAGCAGGTCGACCACGAGCTCGTGGACCCCCGGCGGGGCGTCGACGGTCCACGCGCCGGGCCCGCCGCCGGTCGGGTCGGCGTACACGGACACCGGCCGGCCGTCGAGGGTCGCCCGGGCGATCGTCGCGTCGCCCCCGACCACCGGGACCGCCACCGGCGCGGTGGCGCGGACGTCGACCTGCAGCCGCAGCGTCCCGGTGAACAGCCCGCGGTCGAGGGCGCCGGTCAGCGACCGCGCGATCGGCCACGCGGCCTCCGGGGACGGCGGCCCGCTCGGTGTCGGCGCGATCGCCTGCCACTCGTCGATCGGGACGCTGACCGTGCCGCCCGCCTGGGCGTCCCCGATCCACCACGGAGCGAGCATCGTCGCCCTCCCGGCTCACCGGTAACCGTGGTTGTCCGTCGATCTCTGCAGGCCCCGCGCGCGGTTCGTGCACGGATCGTGCAGGGCCGGAGGAGCCGCTCCCGGGCACCGTGACCGCCCGGTCGCGGTTCGGGCGCCCGCGCCCCAGCGACGTCGTCCCGGTCGACGGCACGGAACGTGCTACCGATCGAACCGAATCGATCGCCCCCTCCACCCCGGAGCCTCGATGCGCGCCCGCCTCACCGCCGTCCTCGCGACCCTCGCCGGCTGCCAGCTCGGCGGCACCAAGACCGACACCGGCACCCCGATCGTCCTCGACGACATCGCGTGCCTGTCGGTGCCGATCGCCGACACCTGCCCGACCTCGGCGGACGCGGAGACCGAGCTCGTCGGGTTCGAGACCTGCGAGGACCCGGTGCGGGAGGTCATCGCCACCGGCGCGTTCGTGTCGGTCGAGCAGGTCGTGTACACCGGCTACGGCGGGTGGAACCCGTACGCGCCGGGCGGAACCGGGGACACCGGCGGGTCCGACACCGGCGGGCAGCCGATGAACCGGTGCTGCTACGAGGCCGCGTACGTGGTCCACGCGGGCACCTCGTGCACGATCGGCCGCCCGCTGGTGGTCGACGGGTGCACGGTCACCGCCCGGACCGCGTGCCGCTCGGACTGGTCGCGGGCAGCGACGCCGGACGTCGGCGCGCTGTCGGCGTCGGCGCGGGCCGAGCTGGCGGCGGCGTGGACCGAGGCCGGGCTGCTCGAGCACGCGTCGATCCCGGCGTTCGCCCGGCTGGTGCTCGATCTGGTGGCGCTCGGCGCGCCGGCGGCGCTGGTGGCCCGGACGTCCGAGGCCCTGACCGACGAGGTCCGCCACGCCGAGGTCTGCTTCGCCCTCGCGTCGGCGTACGCCGGGGCTCCGGTCGGCCCGGCGCCGCTCCCGGTGCCGACGCAGCGGCGGACCGGGCTCGAGCGGCTGGCGGTCGAGACGTTCCGCGAGGGGTGCGTCGGGGAGACGCTGGCGGTCGCGGTCGCCGCCGCCCAGCTCCGCGACGCGACCGATCCGGCGGTGCGCGCGGCGCTGGCGGGGAT
>JBEBJW010001131.1:0-2982 GCA_040079715.1 Myxococcota bacterium
ACCCCGGACAGGGCGAACGTCGGCACCGGCAGCAGCACCGCCGCCCGCCCCGGCTCGACCAGCGCGTCGTACCCCTCGCGGCCGTCGGTCGGGGCCACCAGCCGCTCGGTCCGGATCGGCTCGCCCGCCAGCACCGGCTCGCGCACGGTGTACCCGACGAGGGCCGCCGGATCGTCGACCTGGGACACCACGAAGCTCGGGACGGCCCCGACCACGAGGTCGCCCGGCCCGACCACCCGGCCTGCGGGGAGATCGCTCGCCGCGACCACCCCGGGCACGAACAGCCGGATGTCCGGCGGGGGCGGCCCGGACGGCGTGACCGGGGCCGGCGCGCACCCGATCACCGCGAGGTTGATCCAGATCAAGGCGCCCGCCGGGCGTCGGCGCGATCGTGGTCGGCGGAGGTCGGGATGTTCGACGCGATCCGGGTGGCGGCGTGGGTGTCGGTGGCACTGGTGGTCGGGATGATCGGGGTGTTCGCGGTGACCGGGATCGGCCAGGACCCGCTGCAGTTCTTCCACACCCCCGAGGCGTACGGCGGGCTGCTGCTCGCGAACCCGGGCGCGCTCCGGGCGACGATCGGCCTCGACGACGCGTTCCTGATCCTGTACTCGACCGTGTTCGCGCTGCTGGCGATCCGGATCGACCGACCGCTGGTGCGCCTCGGCTGCGGGTTGATGCTCGTGGTCGGGCTGCTCGACGTCATCGAGAACGCTCACTTCCTCGCGATGCTCGCGGCCGCAGAGCAGGGGATCGGGCCCGGAGCCACCGAGATCGGGGCCCAGGTGATCGAGAGCCTGGTGAAGTTCCACGTATCGTACGCGGGCCTGCTGGTCCTCGGCCTGGGATTGCCGCGCGACACCCCGGCGGAGCGGGCGCTCGCGGTCCTGTCGGTGTTCGTCCAGGGTCCGATCGGGGTCGCGATCCACGTCGCCCCGCGCGAGCTCGCGGTCCCGCTGGTGTTCGCCCGGTTCACCTACTTCGTGGTGGCGCTCGCGCTGGTCGGGTGGGCGTTCGGTCGCCGGCGCTGACGGAGGCGGCTGACGAACTCCGGGGTCACCCCGAGGTACGACGCGACGTGGCGGCGGCGGACCCGGGCGTCGACCCCGGGGAACTCGGCGATCCACCGGTCGTACCGCTCGGTCGCCGTCAGCGCGAGCATCTCGTACTCCCGGCGCGCCTTCCGGACGTACAGCGCCTCGGCGACCCGCCGCAGCAGCCGCTGGAGGTCCGGGTGTCGCCCGGCGAGCGCGTCGAGCTCGGCCCACCCGACGGCCGTCGCCACCGTCGGCTCGATCACCTCGATCCACGTGACCGCCGGCCCGCCGGACAGCAGGTCGAGCAGCGATCCCGTCGCGTGTCCCTCGGTCACGAACGCGCGGGTCAGCTCGCGGCCGTCGGCCCCGATGTACAGCTCGCGGACCAGCCCCGACTCGAGCACGTAGCACCACCGCGCCCGGTCGCCGCCGCGGAGCAGGTGCTCGCCCGGCGCGAACGCGCGGACCGACAGCAGCGGCCGGATCGCGTCGCGGGTCTCGGCCGAGAGCCCGGCGAGCTGCGCCCCGATCCCGCTCACGGTGTGTCGTTCCCCGACAGCAGCGTCACCAGGAACCCCAGCTCGACCGACCGCGTGGTCCACCTCGTCGTCGGACGCGGTAACCTCGCCGCCGCGGGTGGGCCGTCCGACGGCGGTCGGCGTCGCCCGGCCTACCCGAGCGCGCCGATCCGCAGCCGGTTGTTCGCCGCCCACGCGCCGATCCGCGCGAGCTCCTCCGGACCGCACGCCGCGTTCTTCCTGCCCTTCGCCTGGACCACCGTCCCCGCACCCACCGCGACCTCGACCGTCGCGACCGGCTCGCCGTCCCGGCGGACCGACCACAGCGAGACCTTCCGCCGCTGAGCCAGCGACGCGTAGGCGTACGCGCAGTGCTCCATCCGCTGCCCCTCCTGCCACAGCGCGATCGGTGTGGTGAGCTCGGTGATCGTCCAGCCGTCCTCGGCGAGCGGCAGGTACCCCGACGCCGGGAACGCCCCGCGCGGACCGCACCGCCGGATGGCCTCGTCCCACGCCGCGGCGCGCGCGATCAACCGGGTCGCCGAGCCCGCCGAGACCGACGGCTCGGACGCCCGGCGCGCCGCATCGACGTAGCGGATCACCGCGTCGAGCGCGGGGACGGTCAGGGCGTGGAGCTCCGGCTGACGGGACATCCAGCCGATCGCCTCGTGCCAGAACGGCTCTCCGGTGTCCGGGTCCGGCCCGCGGAGCGTCCCGAGGTGGGTCGCCCCGAGCCGCCGGCCGAACGACGCCGGTCCGCCGAACCCCACGACCTGCGCGGTCCGCAGGGCATCGATCGGGCGCGTGCCTGCCGTCGCGGCGAGGAACAGGTGGCACATCCGCCGGGTCAGCGGGACCGGCAGGGTCTCGGTCCCGACGAGCTCGCGCAGCGATCCCCCGCCGCCGACGTGCGCCAGCAGCTCGACCGCCCACGCGTCCTCGACCGGGACCCGCGCGATCGCGCACCGCTGCACGTCGAGGGCCCGCAGCAGGAACGGCGGCACCGGGTACCGGGCGAGCAGCCAGGTGGCGAGCGCGTCCGACCGCCGACGGACCGACCCCGACGGCGCGACGAACCCCTCCACCGGCCGGACCCACCGGCAGCGCGCGAGCAACAGCAGCCACGGCAGCGCGTCGAGGGTCGCGGCACCCGGGATCTCCCGCGCGACGACCCGGCAGGTCCGGACCACCCGATCCACGCCCGCCCCCGCGACGCCGGCGAGCCGGAGCAGCGCGGTCATCGACTGGAGCACGCCGTCGAGCGACGGGAGCTGCCGGATCCCGCGCAGGACGGCGTCTGCCGCGGCGCGCACCCGGTCGCGCTCGACCCGGGCGACCCGCCGCGCCTGGCGGATCTCGGCCCGGCGCGCCTCGGCGCGGAGGCGGAGCTCGTGGTTCAGCTTGCGACGGTTCCTGCGGGGCATCGA
>JBEBJW010001132.1:0-2981 GCA_040079715.1 Myxococcota bacterium
CACCAACCACCCATTCTCGAGGTACGACAACGCCATTCCGAACCGCTCGGTTTCGTCTGCGAACAGGGACTCCTCGGGGTCGAGAACGACCGACTCGACTGGGGTCGTGGGTGAAGAAGACCCACCCGAGTGGCTCGACGGATCGCTCTCGCCGACGCAACTCCAGAGCAGGCCAATGGACCAGTGGACCGTCTTCATCGCCAGCTCCGTGTCGAGCTTCGTACCACCCGTCGCTGGTCGGCGGTTCGAGAATCGACTGGAGCAGGCGCCGATTCGCCAGGCGCCCGCGTTGGCGACGTCGACGCCGCCGATCCCCACAGGCCAGCGGGGTCGCGCACCAGACCCGACCCCGCCACGCCTCCCGCGGCCCGTCGGGTCAGGCGCTGCCTCCTCCCCGGAGGACCTGGACCACGATCACCCCGAGCAGCACGAGCTGATCGAGTGCTCCGATCACGAAGCTCGCGGTCCGCCACGGCTGGAGCTGCAGCAGGTAGGTGACGCTGTGGACCAGCCGCGCGACGACGAACACGGCGTACAGCGAGATCGCCAACGGGGCCGGCGTGCCGACCAGCGGCAGCAGCATCCCGGTGATCAGGAACAACGGGATGTTCTCGAGCGCGTTGCGGTGGGCGCGGCGGTACCGGGCGGTCGCCTCGTTCCCGCCCTCGAACACCACCTCGGCGGCCGCGTTCAGCCGGGTGTCTTCGGGGTTCACGACCTGCTGGTGCCGCGCCCGGCTCAGCGCGGTGTTGTTCGCCAGCACGAGCAGGTTCGCGCCGAGGATCGCAGCGCTGACGACGTACGCGAGGAACACGGGGTTCGAGTCGAGGTTCATGGACCGCTCCGCAGTGGGTTCACCCGGATGACGTTCGACCCCGACCCGGATCGACACCCGGATCGCGAACGCGCGATCCCGCGCCCCGACACCGCCGGGGATCGGGTCCGCGGACCGGGGCGGCGGGCGGAGCGACGGACATGGGGGTTCCATCGGCCGAGATCCCCGGTAGTGTGCCGCCGATCGGAGGTCGGCGATGGAGCGGCGTGCGTGGCGTGGGTCGGTGGGAATCGCGATGGCGGTCGGGCTCGGGGTGGCGCTCGCGCTCGCGGGGAGCGGGTGTCGGGACCCTGAGGAACCGCCTCCGGCCGGTCCCACTTCCGACCTCGATCCGGTCGGGACCACCCCGCCCCCACCGTCGTCGACGCCGACCACGCCGCCGGAGACCACCGACCCGACCGACGCGGCGTTCGACCCGACCCGGGTCATCGAGGTCGCGTTGACGCTCGATCCCGACGACTGGGCGGCCCTGCGCGCCCAGGCGAACGACCCGCTCGCCCTGCTCGGCGGGGACTGCATGTCCGGCCCGAAGCAGACGGTGTTCACCCCGTTCGAGGCGGCGTTGACGGTCGACGGGCAGGCGTTCGACCGGGTCTCGGTGCGGAAGAAGGGGTTCCTCGGATCCGGGAGCGCGGCCCGGCCGTCGCTGAAGGTCCACCTCGACGCGTACCCGGACCCCGCCGGCGGGCCGGACCCATCGTGGAACGGGGTGGACGAGCTGACGCTGAACAACGACGCGCAGGACGAGTCGCGGATCCGGACCTGCCTCGCGTACCAGGTGTTCGCCGGGGCGGGGATCCCGGCCCCGCGGTGCAACTTCGCCCGGGTGGTGGTCAACGGTGAGGACCTCGGCGTGTACACGAACGTCGAGGAGGTCGGGCCCGCGATGCTCGGCCGGTGGTTCGCCGATCCGACCGGACACCTGTACGAGGGCCAGAACAGCGATCTGCGCGCCCCGTTCGTCGACACGTACGAGCTGAAGGGCGCGGCGGGCGGCGATCGGGCCGATCTCGCAGCGGCGGCGGCCGCGATCGCGGTGGACGACCCGGCGCTCGTGGCGTCGGTCGAGCCGGTGATCGACCTCGACGCGTTCTACCGGTTCTGGGCCGCCGAGCAGCTCGTGGCGCACTGGGACGGCTGGACCAACGGCCTGAACAACCACTTCCTGTACCACGACCCCGAGACCGGTCGGTTCCACCCGATCCCGTGGGGCGCGGACTACACGTTCCACGCGACCGACCTGTACCTCGGGCCGGACCGCCCGGCGTCGGTGTCGGCGAACGCGATCCTCGCCCACCGGCTGTACGGCCTCGCCGACCAGCGCGCGCGGTACGCGGCGGCGATGGAGGACCTGCTCGCGACCGGGTGGGACGAGGCCGCCCTCGACGCCGAGATCGATCGGATGGTCGCCCTGCTCGCCCCGGTCGCGGACCCGCTCGACGGGCGGTGGGACGCCGAGGTCGCCGCGACCCGCGCGTTCGTCGACACCCGGCGGGCGGCGATCGAGGCCGAGCTCGCGGTCGGACCGGCGGACTGGCCGTACCCGCTCGGCGAGGCGACGTGCCGCGCCGACGGCGGGCCGGTGTCCGGGACGTTCACCACCCGGTGGGGCACGAACGTCGACGGCGACCCGTTCGCCACCGGCCGGTCGACGATCGACGTCGACGCGCCCGGGGTCCTCGTCGGGTCGTCGTTCGCGGGTGGGGCGTCGGCCGGCGACGATCCGGCGAGCGGGTTCGGGTACCGGCACACGCTCCAGCTGCTGACCGTGTTCCCCGACGGCTCGCTCCAGCTGCTGTACGCCCTCGTCGCCCCCGACGCGTTCGCCCCGGGGCTCGCCGCCCCGCTCGATTGGCAGTCGGTGTTCGCGCTGCTCGGCGAGGTCGACCCCGCCACCGGCTCGCTCGCGCAGGCCGGGTACGTCGGCAGCGGGACGATGACGTTCGACGCGGCCTCGGTGGTCGACGGAGAGACCGTGTCCGGCACGTTCGCCGGGCGGCTGCTGGTCAGCGTCCCGGCAGACTGAGCCCGCTAGGGGCTGGTTCTCCCGCTCGACCGCTCGGGGCTGGTTCTCCCGCTCGACCGCTCGGGGCTGGTTCTCCCGCTCGACCGCTCGGGGCTGGTGTTCCCGCTCGACCGCTCGGGC
>JBEBJW010001133.1:0-2976 GCA_040079715.1 Myxococcota bacterium
CCACCCCGCGGGTCGGATTCCGCCGGCCCCTCTCACCGGAGCACGACGATGGCTCGCGACCGCGACGACGAACGCCGCGACGACGACGAGGACGACGCGCCCGAGCCGTCGAAGCCGAAGCGGTCCCGCCGGACCCGCGATCCGGGGCTCGAGGCGTTGGATCAGGTCAAGAAGTCGGTGTCGCGCTCGGCGAAGGCGGCCGACAAGGCGCCGGCGTCCGGGTCGCGGTCGCGGTCGTCCCGATCCGCGGACGGGGCGTCGCGTTCGACGAAGCCGAAGGCGGCGAAGGTCCCGGCGAAGCGCGCGTCGAAGCCCCGGTCGCGCGGCTCCCGTGGGGGCTCGCACGGCGGCGGCGGCGGGTCGTGGTTCAGCCGGCCGGCCGGCGGGTGGAAGCGGTGGCTGCTGCTCGAGCTCGCGACGGTCGCGCTCGGCCTCGTGGTCGGGCTCGGGATCGCGTCGGCGATGATCTGGGGCCGGGCCCGCCACGACGTGGAGTCCTACCTCGCGAACCCGCCGCGCCCGATCCCGTCGATCGTGTGGTCGGCGCCGATCGAGGTCCACCCCGGGATGCGGGCCAGCCTCGCAGCGCTGACCGGGGATCTCCTGGCGGCGGGGTTCGATCGGGTCGAGCAGGTCGACCAGGTCGCGGCCCCGGAGGACCCCGGCGCGGACCCTGCGTCGGCCGGGGTGTTCGCGGTCGGCGACGACCGGATCACCGTGTGGAGCGCGCCGTACGCCACCCCGACCGGCGACGGGCCCGGAGGCGCCGCGTGGATCGAGGTCCGCGACGGCAAGGTCTCCGCCACGTCCGACCGGAAGGGCCTCCGGCTCCACCCGACGGTGCTCGGGACCCTCGGCGACCCCGAGACCGAGCGGATCCCGGTCCGGCTGGCCGAGCTGTCCCCGTTCGTCGAGCCGGCGCTGCTCGCGATGGAGGACAGCCGGTTCCGGTCGCACCACGGGGTGGACCCGATCGGGATCGGCCGGGCGTTGGTCGCGAACCTGTTCGGCCAGGACGTGCAGGGCGGCAGCACCCTGACCCAGCAGCTCGCGAAGAACCTGTTCCTGACGCGGGATCGGACGCTGAAGCGCAAGGTGCGCGAGGTGTTCTTCGCCGCCGCCCTCGAGCACGAGCTCGACAAGGACGAGCTGCTCGAGCTGTACCTGTCGGAGATCTACCTCGGCCAGATGGGCGGCCTGCCGCTGTACGGGGTCGAGGCGGCCGCGCGCGGGTGGTTCGGGGTGTCCGCCGCCCGGCTCGAGCTGCACCAGGCCGCGATGATCGTCGGGGCGATCCCGGCGCCGAACCTGTGGTCCCCGGTGCGGAACCCGGAGGCGGCGCTCGAGCGGCGGAACCTCGTGCTCGACAAGATGCTCCGCGACGGCGCGATCGACCAGGCTCAGCGCGACGCGGCGGTCGGGCGGGCGCTCGAGCTGAAGGGCCTCGAGCCGTCGCGGATCCGCAAGGCGCCGTACGCGGTCGACGCCGCGGTCGACAAGGCCGAGGAGGCGCTCGGGGAGGGCTCGCTCGCCGCCCGCGGGTACATGGTCTACACCGGGATCCAGCCGCTGCTCCAGCGGGCCGCCGAGGACGCGATCGCCCAGGGGATGACCGAGCTCGACGCGGAGTACCCGAAGGCCGCGGGCGCGCAGGTCGCGCTGGTCGCGGTCCGGATCGACGACGGCACGGTGGTCGCGATGGTCGGCGGCCGGTCGTACGCCCAGAGCGCGTTCAACCGGGCCCGCGACGCGGATCGCCAGGCGGGGTCGACGGTGAAGCCGCTGACGATGCTGGCCGCGTTCGACGCCGGCGACGTGAACCCGGCGACCCGGCTCGAAGATCAGCCGATCAGCCGGTCGGTCGACGGGGTGACCTGGACCCCGAAGAACTACGACAACAAGTTCCTCGGCGAGGTCTCGGTCCGCGAGGCGATCGAGGGCAGCCGGAACATCCCGGCGATCCACCTGGCGGAGACGGTCGGGATGGGGCCGCTCCAGCGGTTCTACCGCCAGGCCGGGATGTCGCAGGCGACCCACCTGCCCTCTGCCGCGCTCGGGTCGTTCGCGGTGACGCCGATCGAGATGGCCGGGGCGTACAGCGCGTTCGGCCACGGGATCGCGTACCGGCCGCGGGTGCTGATCGCGATCACCGACGCGACCGGCCACCCGGTGCTCGAGCTGCCGCCCGAGGGCTACCCGATCGCGTCCGAGCAGGCGGC
Organism: Myxococcota bacterium; assembly: GCA_040079715.1. Classification (GTDB taxonomy): domain Bacteria; phylum Myxococcota_A; class UBA796; order UBA796; genus JACKER01. The sequence goes on from JBEBJW010001133.1 coordinate 2,220, forward strand.
GGCGCTGGCGGTGCACGTGCTCCAGGGCGTGATCGAGAGCGGCACGGCGTCGCGGGCCTCGCGGTACGGGGTCGGCGCGCCGGCGGCCGGCAAGACCGGCACCACCGACGACTACCGCGACGCGTGGTTCGTCGGGTTGACCCCGGAGCTCGCGGTGGCGGTGTGGGTGGGCCAGGACGAGGGGATCCTCGGGCTGTCCGGCAGCCGCGCCGCCCTGCCGACCTGGGCCCGGTTCGTCGAGGCGTCGGGGACGAACCGCGGCACGATGCCGCGCCCGGGCGGGATCGTCGAGCTCGCGGTGTGCAGCGAGTCGGGGATGATCGCCCGCGACGCGTGCCCGTCGACGTTCGACGAGTGGTTCGTCGACGGCCACGTCCCGGAGGACAAGTGCGACGTCCACGGCGGGCCGGTGATCCGCCCGGGGCGGCTGTTCGGGCGGCTGTTCGGCCGTCACCGCGGGGAGGACGAGGACGCCGGCGCCCCGGCCACGATCCCGGACGAGCGCCCGGACGGCAAGCGGAAGCGCCCGAGGAACTGACCGGGTCGGGACGAGGCGGGCGGCGCTGGCGAACGCGGCTCCGGCGCTGCGGCATGACCGGGTGAGCGACAGGCCCTCGGCCGGCCAGCCCGGCGCAACGCGTACGGCGACGGGCGCCGGCGCCGGAGATCTCGGTCGAACCTGCCGCGATCGCGAGTTTCCGCGGGAGACCGAGGATCGCGGCGGTCGTGGACGGGGGTGTCCGCGGGAGACTGAGGA
>JBEBJW010001134.1:0-2973 GCA_040079715.1 Myxococcota bacterium
CGCGTGCGGATCGCACGCGCCGCCCCAGGTGGTGGTCGTGCCGAGCCCGACGCCGGCGCCCGAGGTGTCGTCGCCGCTGGTCGGCGTGCTCGACGGCGTGGGGATGATGCTGCTGCTGCCGCGCGAGCGCCAGGAGCAGGAGGTCGCGGCGCTGTCCGCCGGGCTCGCGTCGGCGGATCTGCCGACCGATCGGCTCCAGCTCGCGTTGCTGCTGGTCCTCGGCGACGAGGCCGTCCGCGACGCCGACCGCGCCGCGGCGCTGCTCGAGGACCGGTCGTGGAACGCCGCCGGGTACGAGACCCTCGCGCGGCTGGTGCTCGATCTGCTGGAGGAGCGGACCGGCCACGCGAGCGACAAGCTCGACGCCGCGATCGCGCTCGAGCAGGAGCGCAAGGCGCGCAAGGCGCTCGAGGAGCGGCTCGAGGCGATCAAGGCGATCGAGACCGAGATCGACGCCCGCGAGCTCGGGGCCGACGTTCAGTAGCGCGCGGTCGCGGCGCGCCGGGGAGGGCCGATGTCGGCGAAGCCGAGGATCCTGTTCGTGGACGACGACGCCGATCTGCGCCGGCTGCTGGCCCTGCGGCTCGCGTCGGCCGGGTACGCGGTCGAGACGGCGTCGAGCGGGGTCGAGGCCCTCGGTCGGACCGCGGACTTCCAGCCGGATCTCGTGGTCACCGATGTCCGGATGGACGGGATGGACGGGATGCAGCTGTTCGACGCGCTGCGCCGGCGGAACCCGACCCTGCCGGTCGTGATGCTGACCGCCCACGGCTCGATCCCGGACGCGGTCGAGGCGACCCAGAAGGGCGTGTTCGGCTACCTCACGAAGCCGTTCGACAGCCAGGCGCTGCTCGACTGCGTCCGCCAGGCGCTCGAGGTGTCCGGCGGGGCCGGCGACGACAGCGGCGGCGACGAGTGGCGCCGGGATCTGCTCACCCGCAGCCCGAAGATGGAGGAGGTGCTGCGGCGGGCCCGGCTGGTCGCCGACAGCGACGCCAGCGTGCTGGTCCTCGGCGAGAGCGGCACCGGCAAGGAGCTGCTGGCCAAGGCGATCCATCGGGCGAGCCGTCGACGCGACCGGGCGTTCGTCGCGGTGAACTGCGCGGCGATCCCCGAGGCCCTGCTCGAGTCGGAGCTGTTCGGGCACCGGCGGGGCGCGTTCACCGGCGCGACGGTCGATCACACCGGCCTCGTCGAGTCCGCCGACGGGGGGACGCTGTTCCTCGACGAGATCGGCGACATGCCGCTGCCGCTCCAGGCGAAGCTCCTGCGGACGCTCCAGGAGCGCGAGGTGCGCCCGGTCGGCGCCACCAAGACGATCCCGGTCGACGTGCGCGTGCTGAGCGCGACCCACGCCGACCTCGAGCGCGACGTCGAAGGCGGCCGGTTCCGGGGGGACCTGCTGTACCGGCTGAACGTGGTCACCCTCCGGCTGCCGCCGCTCGCCGAGCGGTGCGAGGACATCCCGCTGCTCGCCAGCCGGTTCCTCCAGGATCTGGCCGCGCGCGAGGGGCGCCCGACGCGCGCGTTCGCCCCGGAGGCGCTCGAGCTGCTGGTCGGGGCGCGGTGGCCGGGGAACGTCCGCCAGCTCCACAACGTGGTCGAGCAGTGCACCGCGCTCGCGACCACCGCGGTGATCCCCGCCGACCTCGTGATGGAGGCGCTCCGCGACCGCCGCGCGACCCTGCCGACCCTCGACGAGGCCCGGTCCGAGGCCGAGCGCGACTACCTGGTGCGGCTGCTCCGGATCACCCGCGGCAACGTGACCCACGCCGCGCGCCTCGCCGGGCGGAACCGGACCGAGTTCTACAAGCTGCTGTCCCGGCACGCCCTCGAGCCCGAGCGGTACCGCGACCCGGACGACGTGAGCTGACGGCGCCGCGCCCGCCGTCGATCACAGGATCCCGTCGCAGTTCCGGTCCTCGAGCAGCCCGTCGGGGGCGCCGGGGTTGATGTCGGGCCGGTTGTCGTTGCAGTCGTTGCCGTGGCACGCGCCGATCTCCTCGGCGTCGTACCCGTCGTGGTCCTTGTCGCAGTCGTTGTCGTCGCAGTCCTGGTCGATCCCGTCGTACCAGGGGTCGGGGGCGTCGGGGTGGATGTCCGGGTCGGTGTCGTCGCAGTCGTCGGCCTGGTCCCACCCGTCCCGGTCGACGTCGAACTCGGCCGCGTCCCCGTCGCACGCCGCGTCGACGCCGTCGTACGGTGGATCGTCGGCGCCGGGGAACCGGGTCGGGTCGAGGTCGTCGCAGTCGTCGCCGCCGCGGTCGATCGCGTCGTACCCGTCGCCGTCGGCGTCGTCGTCCGAGCCGCCGCCGCAGTCGGTGTCGAGGCCGTCGTACGGCGGGTCGTTCGCGCCCGGGTGGACGGCGGGGTCGGCATCGTCGCAGTCGTCCCCGCCGTGGGCCCGGTCGTCGGACCCGTCGCGGTCGACGTCGCCGTCGCTCCACCCGTCGCAGTCGGCGTCGAGCCCGTCGTACGGCGGATCCTCCGCGTCGGGGTGGACCGCGGGATCGCCGTCGTCGCAGTCCGCGCCGCCGAACTGGACGTTCGGGTACCCGTCCTGGTCGAGGTCCATCCGCCGCTCGAGGTCGCCGGCGGTGACGAACGCGCACCCGGCGAGCCACAGCGGGATCACCGGCACACCCGCAGCGCCGGCGTGCACCGCAGCGTGCGGCGGTCCCCCGGGGACAGGCTCAGCGACAGCACCTTGACCGGCCGGTCCGGCTCGAAGAACACCCACACGTCGTACCTCCCGGGCGGGACCGCCCCCGGCTTGAGCCGCTGCCCGTCGGCGCCGGCGAGCCACGCCCGCTCGACCCCCTCGACCGCGACCGTGACCGCCGACGGATCGATCGCCGTCGCTGCCGTCGCTGCCGTCGCTGCCGTCGCTGCCGTCGCTGCCGTCTCCGGGTCCGGCGTCGCGGGCGCGACCCGCGCACCGTCGGTGGCGATCGGGCGGGACGGCTCCAACCC
>JBEBJW010001135.1:0-2970 GCA_040079715.1 Myxococcota bacterium
GCGGTTCGAGCCGAACGGGATCGTGATGGGGAACGACCGGATCAAGATGGCGACGTCGATCATCGACTACATCTTCCGGGAGCTCGCGATCAACTACCTGGGTCGGAGCGAGCTCGCGCACGTGTCGGAGGAGGATCTCCGGCACGACGCGATGCACAGCGACGGCCCGGCCCCCGAGTACACCTCGGAGGAGGTCGCGCAGACCCTGCTCCCCGGGATCGACGTCGACAGCTACCGCGCCGACAGCCAGATCGTCCGGCTCCGCGACGTGCGGATCCAGGCGGTGATCGACGCCCGGGCCAAGGGGTACGAGGGCGACGCGTGCGGCGAGTGCGGCGCGATGACGATGGTCCGGAACGGCTCGTGCCTGAAGTGCGTGAGCTGCGGGTCCACCAGCGGCTGCAGCTAGTAGCTAGCTGGGGTCGCTCCCTACTCGACCAGCGCGAGGGGGAGCGACCGCGCGACCGCCTCGTACATCTCCGGCAGATCCGCCGCGTCCGGGCTGACCTGGGAGAACCCGATCCCGCGGGTCAGGCCGGCCATGAACGTGGGGTCGAAGCTCCCGTTGTGGAACACGATCGTCCACACGTGGATCCCCTGGGTCCACGCGGCGTCGACCGAGGCGACCGCCCGGTCGTCGGCGGTGTCGTCCCAGTTGCCGGACCCGTTGCAGTTCGGGAGCCCGTCCGACATGAACACGATGCCGCGGAAGTAGGTGTCGTCGGTGTTGTTCACCAGCTGGTACACCGCCTGATCGATCGCGATCGCCGGGTTCGTGCACGAGCCGATGTCGCTGTCGCGCGGGTGGACCTGCCCCGTGATGGTGCTCGGCTCGGCCCCCCCGGTGTCGGCGATCCCGTCGAGGCGGGTGGTCAACGTCGACAGGTTCGGCGCGATCTCCACCAGCGGCGCCCACGGCAGGCTGGAGGCGTTGTTCGTCCCCGAGCCGTATGGGCGGGTCGACGAGATCTCCCGGGCGCCCTTCTGGGCGAACATCGCGAGGCCGAGCATGTCGCCCGTCTGTGCGTGGTCGCTCATGTAGGTCAGGAACGACTGGTTCGCGATCCGCGACAAATTGACTGCTGAGCCCGTGCCAGAGCCCATCATCGAGCAGGACATGTCCTGGATCAGCATCACCGCCCGGAGCTGCTGGGCGGTGATCGCCTCCGCATGAACGTCGTGGGTCGGTACCCCGAGGATCGGCGCCAACAGCAGGTTCACCGCGTTGGTGTCGGCCCGCGCCAACCGCACCCGGACCGCGTTCGCGTTGCCGAGGGTGGTGAGACCCGGGTCGAACGCCTCGATCTCAAAGTCGTACGTGCCGTATTGTGGATAGCCGCTCTCGATCGTTCCTGTTCCCATCGCGATCTTGTTCGTATTCACGACGAACGCGGCGGCGGCGTTGCCTTCGGCCACGCTGCGGTTCTGGCGGAACGCGACCAGCGCGGCGTGCGACGCGGCGTCCGCGGTGGCCTGGGCCTGGAGGTCGGCCATCGTGATCAGGGACACGTCGACGCCGAGCGCGCCGAACCCGCAGACCACGAACATCATGCTGCCCATCAGGACAGAGTAGTTCCCACGCCGCCCATGGGGGCGACCCGATCTGGGGTTCATCCGGCACCTCGTCTGCATCACGGTACCGCGTCCGACCGGGGTACCGGGTATCGGGCAGTTACAGGTGAAACCGCATTCTGCGCGGGTCCGCGGGTTGCCGTCCGGGCATCGGGCCTCCGGGTGAAGTCGGGCTGACATCGCTCGCCGGTGGCGCGGGGGGCATGGTGCAGACGCGACCTGCGACGGTCGCCGGGAGGACGGATGCAACCGATGGTGCTCGGATGGCTCGTGGTGGGGGCGTTCGCCGGTGACACGCTGGCGCAGCAGAACGGCTGGGCCGCGTACGAATCCCACCTCGACGACAAGGTCGCCCAGGTCAACGCCGCGTGCGGCGCGAAGCTGACCGCGAGCTACGACCACGCGACCTACCCGGCGTTCGACCCGATCGCCGACCGGACCGAGTCCGCGTGCCTGGCCGCGGTGGGCACCCTCAGCGCGCTGTGCGCGACCGACCCGGGCAAGCAGGTCGTCCGCAAGCTCGCGTCCGCCACCTGCCGCCTGTCGACCACCGGCACCGGAGTGACCCGCGCCGGGGCCGCGCTGACGGTGAACGTGGACCCGGCGAACAGCGGGATCACCGGCGCGAAGCCGGGCAGCTACAGCTGGAAGAGCGCGCTCGAGGAGATCCTGTAGCGACTCAGCCGAGCCGCCGTCGGACCTCGCGGGCGAGCCGATCCGCGTGGTCCGCCACCGCGGAGCGAGCTGCGGCGAGGGCCCGGTCCCGGCACCTCGCCAATACCCACACCGTGTCGGGTTGCCACACCACCGGATCGCCGACCGACCGGTCGAGCCGGATCAGCCGGGCCGCCGCCTCGTCCCAGTCGCCGAGCTCCGCCGCGCACCCGGCGGTGGTCACGTCCACCAGCGGATCGCACGACCGAGGCGCGGTCCCGCAGGTCTCGCCGATCGCGGCCAGGAACCGTCGGGCGCCCGGCGGATCACCGCGCTCGAGCGCCAGGATCGCGAGGTTCAGCAGCCCGAGGACCAACCGGTCGCCGCCCTCGTGGTTCGGGCCGAGCCCGTCGACCGCCGCGGCGTACGCCCGCTCCGCCTCGTCGAACCGCCCCGCCTGGCGGTGGAGGTCGCCGAGCGCGCCGCTCGCGTCGCCCACCGCCCCGCGATCGGCGTCCGGCTCCGCGATCGCCGCCGCGAACCACCCGGCCGCGGTCTCGGGGTCACCCCGCAGCGACGCGATCCGACCGAGGCGGATCGCCGCGTCGGCCCCGAGCGCGGGCATCACCGGCTGGACGCTCGCGCTGCCCGCCGGGGCGAGCAGCCCGGCCGTCGATCGCGACGGGCGGGTGTGGGTCGGAACGGCGGCCGGAGACGTCGTCGCGCTCGTCGGCGGCGCGGTGG
>JBEBJW010001136.1:0-2969 GCA_040079715.1 Myxococcota bacterium
GGACCCGCGCGGTCGCGCCCCGGACCGAGGTCGAGCGGGCGCTGGCCGCGATCTGGTCCGAGGTCCTGGGGGTCACGGTCGGGGTCGACGACGACTTCTTCGCGCTCGGCGGGCACTCGCTGCTCGCGATCCGGGTGGTGTCGCGGATCCACCGCGATCTCGGGGTCGAGCTGCCGCTCAGGTCGCTGTTCGACACCCCGACGGTCGCCGGGCTCGCCGCGGCGATGCCGGCCCCCGACGACCGCGGGGCGCCGATCGCGGCCGTCGACGGGCCGACCGTGCCGTCGTTCGCCCAGCAGCGCCTGTGGTTCCTCGCGCGGCTCGACCCGGACGACCCGACGTACAACCTGGGCGCGGCGGTCCACCTGGCCGGCCGGCTCGACGTGGAGGCGCTCCGGCGCGCGCTCGAGGCGATCGTCCATCGCCACGACGCGCTCCGGATGGTGTTCGCCGCCGACGGGACCGCCGACGTGCAGCCGCCGACCGCGTTCGAGCTGCCGCGGCTCGACCGGACCTGGCTGCCGACCGACCAGCGGGACGCGCAGGTCCACCGCGACGTGACCGACGAGGCCCACGTCCCGTTCGACCTCGAGCGGGGGCCGCTGGTCCGGGCGAAGCTGGTGGTGCTCGGGCCGCTCGAGCACGTCCTCGCGCTGACCGTCCACCACGTGGTCGCCGACGGGTGGTCGATCGGGGTGCTGAACCGGGAGCTCGCGGCGCTGTACGGCGCGTTCACCGCCGGGGCGCCGGATCCGCTGCCGCCGCTGCCGCTTCAGTACCCGGACTACGCGCGGTGGCAGCGCGCGCGGCTCACCGGCCCGCGGCTGAAGGACGAGATCGGGTGGTGGGTCGACCGGCTCGCCGGGGTGGCGCCGCTCGCGCTGCCGACCGACCGACCGCGGCCGCCGCTCCAGACGACGGCCGGGGCGACCTGGGATCTGCCGCTCGACCCGGCCCTCGGCGCGGCGATCGAGCCCGCCGCCCGGGCCCTCGGCGCGACCGCGTACCTCGTGCTGTTGGCCGCGCTCGACGTGGTGCTCCACCGGGTCACCGGCCAGACGGATCTGGCGGTCGGGGCGCCGGTCGCGAACCGGACCCGGGTCGAGACCGAGGGGCTGATCGGGCTGTTCGTGAGCACGGTGGTCCTCCGGACCGACGTCGGCGGCGATCCGACGTTCGCCGCGCTCGTCGGGCGGGTCCGCGACGTGGCGGTCGCCGCGTGGTCCCACCTCGAGCTGCCGTTCGAGCGGGTGGTCGAGGCGGTCCAGCCGGCGCGCGACCCGAGCCGGAGCCCGCTGTTCCAGGTGATGTTCGACGTCGAGGCCGCCGAGGCGCCGACCGCACTCCCGGGCCTCGCCGCGACGCCGCTGGTCGACGAGCGACGGACCGCGAAGTTCGACCTGTCGGTGTGGGTCAGCGCCGCCCGCGACCGGGTGTCGTTCGAGTACAACACCGACCTGTTCGACCCCTCGACGATCCACTGGCTCGGGCGGGTGTACCGCGACGTGCTCGCGGCGGTGGTCGCCGACCCGACGGTCCGGATCGGGGCGGTCCCGGTGATGACCGCGGCCGAGCGCCACCAGGTGCTGGTGGGGTGGAACCGGACCGAGGCCGGGTTCGAGCCGGTGTCGCTCGGCGGGCGGCTGGCGCGCCAGGTGGCCCGGACCCCCGACGCGCCCGCGGTCACGTTCGGCGACGCGACCTGGACCTACCGGCGGCTCGGCGACGCGGTCGACCGGCTCGCCCACGACCTGCGGGCGCGCGGGGTCGGGCCCGAGGTCCGGGTCGGGGTGTGCGGGTCCCGGTCGTTCGAGCTCGTGGTGGCGCTGCTCGCAGTCGTGGCGGCCGGCGGCGCGTACGTCCCGCTCGACCCCGAGCACCCGGTCGACCGGCTGCGGTGGACGATCGACGACGCGCGACTGTCGTTGATCCTCGCCCAGCGCGCCCACGCGGATCGCCTCGGGATCGACGCGACGGACCCGCAGGGAGGCCCGCGCGGCGACGGGGTCGTGTGGCTCGACCGGCTCGACGACCTGCCGGACCGCGGCCCGATCGACGCCGCCGCCGATCCGCGGCAGCTCGCGTACGTGATCTACACCTCCGGCTCGACCGGCCGGCCGAAGGGCGCGGCGATCCCCCACCGGGCGATCTGCAACCGACTGGCCGCGATGCAGGCGGCGCACCCGCTCGACCCGACCGACGCCGTGCTCCAGAAGACGACGTTCGCGTTCGACGTGTCGGCGCTGGAGATCTTCTGGCCGCTCGGCGTCGGCGCCCGGCTGGTGATCGCCGACCCGGGGGACCACCAGGATCCGATGCGGATCGCGGCCCTGATCGAGCGGCACCGGGTGACGACGGTCGACTTCGTGCCGCCGATGCTGTCGGCGTTCCTGGCGGCGGTCGAGCCGGACCAGGTCCGGTCGCTCCGGCGGGTGACCTGCGGCGGCGAGGCCCTGTCGCCCGAGCTCCGCGATCGGTTCCTCGATCGGTTGCCGTGGGTGACGCTGCACAACCTGTACGGTCCGACCGAGTGCGCGGTCGACGCGGCGGAGTGGACCTGTCCGCCCGGCGATCGGCGCGAGATCGTGCCGATCGGCCGCCCGATCGCGAACCTGACGCTGCGGATCCTCGACCGGTTCCTCGAGCCGGTCCCGCCGCGGGTCGTCGGCGAGCTGTACGTCGGCGGGGTCGGGGTCGCCCGCGGGTACCTCGATCGGCCCGACCTCACCGCCGCCGCGTTCGTGCCGGATCCGTTCGGCGACGGCGCGGTGCTGTACAAGACGGGCGATCTGGCGCGGTACCTGCCGGACGGCTCGGTCGTGTTCCACGGGCGGGCCGACGGCCAGGTCAAGGTCCGCGGGTTCCGGATCGAGCTCGGGGAGGTCGAGACCGCGCTCCGGACCGTCCGCGGCGTCGACGACGCGGTGGTCGGGGTCCGCGACGGCGGGCTCGTCGGGTGGGTCGTCGGG